>NZ_JBFNXJ010000006.1 GCF_040812015.1 Chitinivorax sp. PXF-14
GGTGAGTGCATATTAGTTCCGTTTTAAGTTGGATGCAACTCCTTTTGGAGTTAATCCGAGTTTGTTTTAGTTCCGATCGGGTGTTTTTTGGCTCGATTATTTGGGTTTTTTGCGCAAATTCATATGGTTAAGTCAAACGTGGACGATGAAAATGGAGCTGACCTGCAGCATCCGAGTTCTGGTGATGAACTTGGACGACTCAGAATGGAGCTTGGTGCGCGAATAAAAAAGGTCCGAACGGATATTGCCAAGGTATCCAGGGATGCCTTCGCCCGTGAATTAGGCGTAGCAATATCAACCGCACAGCGATGGGAGGATGGTGTCCGAGAGCCAGACGGAACAATGTTGGGCAAGCTAGCTCGCCGCTACGAGGTCCGCCTTGATTGGCTGCTTTATGGCGAGGGAGCGATGCAAATAAGTGACAAGGGCGCTGAGCAAGCACCCACGATGGACTACGAGGCGCTACGTCACATCATCATCACTCTGGAGCGCTATCAGAATGAGCACGACCTTGCGGCAACCCCGGAAAAGAAGGCAATGCTTATCGAGCATATCCACAAGAACTACGGCAGTCTAAAAGGCGTACTAGATACGTTTGTTGAAGGGGTGATGAAGGCTGCTGCGTAATCAATTGGTTAGCGATAGCGCTCGGCATGTGACCGGGTGGGCGTGCAATAATATGCGTTTTTTTGCATATAAGGCACATATGCTGAGCAACCCGGAAAACGTTGATTTGATGTTGTGGTTGATGAGTGACACCTTCCACGATCGCCGCCACCAGGAGACGCAAGGACGTCGCAAGGTGGACGGCTGGACAGATGTAGGCGGGTTGTTGGTCGGCCCCGGCCCCCGCACTCCGGCCCTGTTTAACACCGCAGTGAACGATGATGCCTTCTATCCAGGTGGCCGCCTGGTCTTTCTTGCCGCCCAGATCATTCGATGCGCAGTAAGTGTCAAAACCTGCGCAAAACAGATCATTTCCCGCTCAAAAAATAGCAATTCTGCGCAAAACATAAAGGCTAGCCTGTTTAGCGCTAGCCTTTTGTTCCGTTTGGGGTTTTTCGCCTTTCTTGATCCTTTGTCACTATGCCAATTCGATCACCACCCCACACGGAGTGTCGGGAAATTTTACAACCGGCAAAAATATCGCGCTATGTGAATATATAAAATATTGAATATATTGAGATGTTTATATATGGCACATGAATTGCTTTATTTATTGCTTCGATGAAAAACTGCCAGCCCAGGAGCCCTGCGGCAGGTATGACCGGAGCTAGAAATACAAGGCAACGTATATAAAGGTGTCGCTATCGCCGTCCTGGCGGCCATTGTTCCATTGCAGCAGGCCGCGGCAAGTGTCATCGGCTACCAGAGCCGTTATTCGACTGCCGGCAATTTCAACGCCGCAGCACCTTATCGCACCACCATCAACGGTCTGGTGGGCGCAGCCCCCACTGCCGGTTATTGCGACAAGACGCTGAGTGTGTTCGATCAGGTCAGCAACCAGTCGGTTTGCTCGGGCGGCAGCAATCAAAACATCGCCTTCCACTATGGCATCGATTTTGGCGTGTCGTCGGCCAATGCCGGTAACTGGTCCTTCCGCGTCGGGCCTGATTTTGGCCGTGGCGGTGCGCTGTTCCTCGACGGTGTGGTGCTCGGTTTCAAGAGCGACGACCTGTGGTGGGCCGCCAACTGGGGCGCATCGGGCGAGCTACTGAGCGCGACGGTCGCCAATCTGGCCTATGGCAACCATCGCTTCGACGTCTACGGTTTCGAAGGTTGCTGCGATGGCACCCAGAGCGCGCAATTCAGCATCGGCAGCAGCGGCCGTTGGACAACCTTCGCCAGCAACGACTCGCTGGCTCACATCCCGGAGCCGGGTAGCCTCGCGCTGTTCGGCATCGCGGCGCTGGGCCTGGTGACGGCACGCCGTCGCAAGTAAGCCTCGTTGCCTGCCACGAAAAATGCCACGGTTTTTGCCGTGGCGTTTTTCGTGGGGCGCAGCTGATCGGCGGCGATCAGTTGTCGCTCGTCAGTTTGAACTTGTCGCGGTGGTCGGCGCAGCAGAAGGTGCGCTGCCCATCCCTGACCACCTCGCTTTCCGGCACGAAGGTGCCGCACTGGGCGCAGCGCAGCAGCTGGTGCGGTACCGCCTCGGGCGGTGTGTCGAGCGGCGGCCTCTGGCGCAGCCAGCGCCAGATCAGATAGCCGATGATGAGCAGGGCGATGATTCGTAGCAGCACGACGGGCCTCTCGCGGGGGAAGGTGCTAGCCTAGCACTGACTGGGCAGGAAGTCAGTCCGGCGCACCGGACACGGGCTTGCGCTGGATGAACTCGATCTTGTAGCCGTCGGGGTCCTCGACAAAGGCGATCACCGTCGTGCCATGCTTCATCGGCCCGGCTTCGCGCGTGACCTTGCCGCCGCGCTTCTTTACTTCCTCGCAGGCCTGATAGGCATCCTTCACCTCGATCGCGATGTGGCCATAGCCGTTGCCGAGATCATAGCGCTCGGTGTCCCAGTTGTGGGTTAGCTCAAGCACGGCGGTTTCCGACTCCTCGCCGTAACCGATGAAGGCCAGCGTGAAACGGCCATCGGGATAGTCGGACTGGCGCAGCAGGCGCATGCCCAGCACGCCGGTGTAGAAGTCGATCGAGCGTTCCAGATTGCCCACGCGCAACATGGTGTGAAGGATTCTCATGATGTTCTCCGATGGTTGGGGCGGCCGCCAGGCCGGTGTTACAGCAGGTGCAGCGCGGCGCCGAGATCTTTCAGCTCGGCGCGCGCACGCCGGTAGTCGGGGTAGAGCCTGGCCACGTGCGACCAGAAGCATGGCGAGTGGTTCATTTCGAGCAGGTGCGCAAGCTCGTGCACGATCACATAGTCGATCAGGTGGGCGGGGGCCTGGATCAGCCGCCAGTTGAGGCGGATCTCGCCACGGCTGTTGCAGCTGCCCCAGCGGGTTTTGGCGCTGGACAGCAGCACCTTGCCCGGCGTCACGCCGAGCGCGGCGGCGAGCACGGGCGTCCGCGCCAGGAAATATGCCCTGGCCTCGCGCTGCAGCCAGCGCGTAACGCCGAGTGCAACTGTTTCCGCTGTCGCTGCGGGCAGGCCGAGCAGTACGGTGTCTCCGTCACGTTTGCTACTGGCGCGCCCTGCGGGCTGCACGCTCAAGGTGAGCGGCTCGCCGAGCAGCCAGATGGTGCCGCCGTGTTCGAGCGGGACAACGGCTGGCGCCTGCCAGTGATTGAGCTTGTCGAGTATCCAGCCGGCCTTGTCGCGTAGCAGCGTCTGGATGTGGCTCTCCGGCGTGCGAGCCGGCACGCTGACGGTCAGCCCGCGGTGATCGACGCGCAGGCCAAGGCTGCGCCGGGTCGCGCTGCGCTTCAGCAGGTAGTCGACCTGCTGGCCGGCGAGCTCAATCGAGCGTGGCTGGGCTGATGATGGTGGTGGCACGCGGTGACTCATGGCGCGGGTAGCACGGGCCGGCATTTCCGATGCGCTGCATCTGCTGGTCGATCCAGCTTTCGCCCGCTTCGGTCAGCGACTGGACGGTCTGCCCGACGGGAGAGATCGGCTGCCCGATGACGACCGTAATCACCCCGGGGTAGCGCCGGAAGGAGTTCTTGGGCCAGAACTCGCCCGAGTTCAGCGCCACCGGCAGGATAGGCACGCCGAGATCGCGGGCCAGCCGGGCGCCGCCCGTCTTGAAGCTGCCCTTGCGCCCGGGCAGGATGCGCGAGCCCTCGGGGAAGATGACGATCCAGAAACCCTTGCGGATGCGGTCCCGACCCTGCTCGATCAGCTGCTTGTTGGCTTTGCGCTTGTCCGAACGGTTGATCAGGATGGGCGACAACGTCGCCAGGCCCCAGCCGAAGAAAGGCACCCAGGCGAGCTCGCGCTTTGCCACCCACACCTGGGGCGGAAATATCTGCGAATAGGCGACGGTTTCCCAAGCCGATTGGTGCTTCGAGAAGATGACACAGGGCGTATCGGGCAGGTTCTCCGCGCCTTCGACCTTGAAGCGCACGCCGCACAGCACCGCACCGA
Source organism: Chitinivorax sp. PXF-14 (assembly GCF_040812015.1). NCBI lineage: Bacteria > Pseudomonadati > Pseudomonadota > Betaproteobacteria > Chitinivorax > Chitinivorax sp. PXF-14. Next base: position 4,050 of record NZ_JBFNXJ010000006.1, read on the forward strand.
GCCACACGTAGATGCGTGACCACTGCGTGACGATGCGATAGCGCAGGATGGGTGGTAGCGGCAGGATCAGGATGGCGATCAGCGCGAAAACCGGGGTGACAAACAGCTGGGCGAGCTGGAACAGCAGGGAGCGCAGCCAGACGCTCATTCCGGCTGCTCCTTGATGAGGAATTTGGCGGCTTCCAGCAGGTTGGCGAACACCAGCGTATCGGCCGGCAGGCCGCCGGCTTCCTGGGTTTTCTCGCCCTTGCCAGTGAGTACGAGGATGGGGCGGCCGCCCATTGCCTCGACGGCCTGCAGGTCGCGCAGGCTATCGCCGATGCCCGGCACGCCGCTCAGGCGGATCGAGAAACGCTCGGCGATCTGCTCGAACATGCCGGTCTTCGGCTTGCGGCAGCTGCACTCATCCTTGGCCGTATGCGGACAGAAGAATACCGCGTCGACCTTGCCGCCCGCCTGTGCCAGCAGGCGATGCATCTTCTGGTGCATGGCGTTGAGTGCCGACATATCGAACAGACCACGGCCGATACCCGACTGGTTGGTGGCGACGACGACCCGGAAGCCATGCTGGTTGAGGAGGGCAACCGCCTCCAGGCTACCCGGCAGCGGCTGCCACTCGTCGGGGTTCTTGATGAATTCGGCGCTGTCGTAGTTGATCACGCCGTCACGGTCGAGGATGACAAATTTCATGGCACGCAGTTTACAGAAACAGGCGGGCCTTTCAAGCCGCATTTATACCGAGGTGCCAGCCGCCTCGCGCAGCAGCGCGCTAGCCGTGTCGGCGGGTTCGGGTCGGCCGAAGAGATAGCCCTGCAGCTCGTCGCAGCCCAGTGTTTCGAGCTTGTCCGACATGTACTCCTGCTCCACGCCCTCGGCGATGGTATGCAGGTGCAGGCTGTTGGCGAGCTGAATGATGCAGGCGACGACGGCCTCGTCTTCCGGGTTGCTGATGCTGCGCACGAAGCTCTGGTCAATCTTGAGCTTGGTGACGGGCAGGCGGCGCAGGTAGTGCAGGCTCGAGTAGCCGGTGCCGAAATCGTCGATGGCGAGCTGTACGCCGAGCTCGCGTAGGCGGTGCAGCCGTTGCAGCACATCGGCCGAGTCGTCCATGACCAGGCTTTCGGTCAGTTCGAGCTCCAGCCATTGTGCCGGAAAATTGTGGCTCTCCAGTGTGTGTGCAACGATGTCGAAGAAATCCGGCTGGCGGAACTGCTTGGCCGAGACGTTGACCGCCATCAGGATGCGGTGCCCCTGGCGATGCCATTCGGCCGCCTGGCGCACCGATTCCTTGAGTACCCAGGTGCCCAGCGGCACGATCAGGCCGGTTTCCTCGGCGACCGGAATGAAGCGCGCCGGCGAGATCAGGCCGAGCAAGGGGTGTGGCCAGCGCAGCAGCGCCTCGAAGCCGGTTACACGGCGACTGTGGGTATTGACCTGCGGCTGGTAATACAGCGTGAGCTGCTGGCGCGAGATGGCCTGACGCAGGTCGCTTTCGAGGCGTAGGCGCTCCACGGCCGCCTCGTGCAGCGCGGTGGTGAAGAAATGATAGGCATTGCGCCCGCCTTGCTTGGCGGCGAATAGTGCGGCATCGGCGTTGCGCAGCAGCGTATCGACATCGGTCGCATCGCCGGGGAAGATGCTGATGCCGATGCTCAACGTCACGTGCAGGGTATGGTTAGATACCGCCAGCGGCTCGTCGAACGATTGCAGCAGGTCGGCCGCGACGGTCGCGGCGGTCTCGTCATGCTGCAGGTCGGGCAGGACGACGAGGAATTCGTCGCCGCCGACGCGGGCCACCGTGTCTTCCGAGCGCAGCGCCAGCCGCAGCCGCTCGGAGACCAGCTTGAGCAGCGCATCGCCATGCTGGTGGCCGAGCGAGTCGTTGATGACCTTGAAGTGGTCGATGTCGATCAGCAACAGCCCGACCCGCCGGTTGTGCCGCCTGGCACTGGCGCAGGCCGCTCGCAGCCTGTCCTGCGCCAGCAGGCGGTTGGGCAGGCCGGTCAGCGAATCGAAGAAAGCGAGGCGCTGGATCTGCGCCTCGGTCACCTTGCGATCACTGATGTCGGTGAAATGCGCGACGTGATGGGTCGTGTGGCCTTCCTTGTTCTTGACCACGCTGATGCGCAGCCATTCGGGGTAGTCCTGGCCATTCTTGCGGCGATTCCAGATTTCGCCTTCCCAGCGTCCCTGCGCGCGCAGGCTTTCCCACATCGTGGTGTAGAAGGTGCGGTCATGCCGGCCCGAGGCCAGCAGGTGCGGGCTGAAGCCAACCACTTCGTCCGCGTGGTAGCCTGTGATCTGGGTGAACGCACGGTTCACCGAGAGGATGCTGTTGTGTGCGTCGGTGATCATGATCGCGTCGACGCTGTTCTCGATCACCTCGCCGGTCAGCGCGAGCTGATGGCTGGCGGCGGCGATTTGCGACTGGTTGAGCTCGCGCTCGCTGACGTCGTAGGCGAACACCAGGCGTGCCGCCTGCCCGCGATAGGATATCTGCTGTGAGTACACTTCGAGCGGCGCGTAGCTGCCGTTGGCCAGGCGATGGCGGAACTTGCCGGACAGCGACAGCTGCGGCTGCAGCGCCAGCGCGTCGCGGAGGGCGAGGAAGGTCGCCCGGTCGTCCGGATGCAGCAGGTCGACCGGCTTGATGTCGCGGAAATCATGGCGCTTGCAGCCGAACAACTGCTGTGCCGCCCGGTTCGCGCTGACGATGACGTCGGACTGCTCCAGGTAGACCCACATCGGGTGCGGGCTGTCGCGAAACACCGAGCGGTAGGCCAGGCCGAACGCGCGCGCGCTACCGCTCAGGCGCAGCAGCTTGCGTGTCAGGCGGCGTGCGTAGAAGTACAACAGGCCGCTGGTGACCAGTACGAAGGCCATGCCCTTGACCATGCTGATCATCGGCAGGCGCGGGTCGCCCGGCATCAGGTTGTCGAGTATCAGCTCGCTGGCGAAAATCCATAGCAATGCAAATGCCATGTAGGCCAGTGCGATTCGCCAGGGCAGTCGACGCGGGGAAAGATACAGGGAGGGCATGGGGCTTGCCGCGACCGGGTTCATATCCATCAATCTAGCAGGCCCGCTCGGGGCTAGCTCTGTTTTCATGCCCGGCGGCAAGGGTTTCGATAAAAGCATTGGGGTCCAAAATAGAGGCGGAAATAGCGTGCTTGCCCCGGCCTGCGGGCGGGCTCGGCGACCGGGCGAATCGGCGGGTTGGGCAGGGGTGCCGGCGGCAGTGTAACGGCGACTCTCGCGCAAGAAAATGAGGGATGTCCCCACATCCGGCAAACGGGAATCGGGAATCTATCCGATTGATTAGGCTGAATATTCCATTGTCTTCCCGAGCCTGGTGCTGATGATGCCGATGGCAAGATGATGGCGAGTATCGCGACGGGTGGGCAGGGGCGGTTTGATGGGTATCAAGCGGGCGGGGTTTCCCGCGATCGGGCTGCGTAGGCGAAAAAAAGCCGGGCCATGACGACCCGGCTTTCTGTGCGGCGTATTGCGCGTCAGCCTGCCAGCTTGCCAATGTCGGCGACCCGGTTCATCAGCCCTTGCAGCTCGGCGAGCAGCGACAGGCGGTTCTTGCGGATCAGTGGCTCGTCGGTGTTCACCATCACCTCGTCGAAGAAGGTGTCGACACTCGTGCGCAGGCCGGCGAGTGCCTTCAGCGCATCGGTGTAGTCGAGGTTGGCGACGTGCGACTCGACTTGCGGCTTGACCTGGATCACCGCGTCGAACAGCGCCTTCTCGGCTGCTTCCTGCAGCAGTGCGAAGTCCGGCGTGCCGGTGGCTTCGTCGGTCTTTTTCAGGATGTTGCCGATACGCTTGTTGGCGGCGGCCAGCGCCTCGGCCTCTGGCAGCGAGCGGAATGCGGTGACGGCTTCGACGCGCGGCAACACCTGGTCGATGCGGCTCGGGCCCTGGCTCACCACGGCTTCGATCGCATCCTGCGCGAAATCGCGTGTTGCCAGGTAGTTCTTCAGCCGTTCGAGCATGAAATCGAACAGCCTGGACACGGTGTCGTCGGCCAGGTTGGCGGTGACGAAGCCGGCGCGCGCATGCTCGAGCAGTGCCTTGAGGTCCAGCGACAGCGGCGATTCGAGCAGGATGCGCAGCACGCCGAGCGCGTGGCGGCGCAGGCCGAACGGGTCCTTGTCGCCGGTTGGGATCAGGCCGATGCCCCAGATGCCGACCAGGGTATCGAGCTTGTCGGCGAGCGCCACGGCGGCCGCGACATTGCCCTGCGGCAGGGTATCGCCGGCGAAGCGCGGGTGGTAATGCCCCTCGATTGCCTGTGCCACGACCTCGGTTTCGCCGTCGAGCTTGGCGTAGTAGAGGCCCATGATGCCCTGCAGCTCGGGGAACTCGCCTACCATGTCGGTCAGCAGGTCGGCCTTGGCCAGGTAGGCGGCGCGCTCGGCCGCCTTGGCATCGGCGTTGAGGTGGCTGGCGATCAGGCCCGCGAGCTTGACCAGGCGTTGCACGCGTTCGAGCTGGGAGCCGAGCTTGTTGTGGTAGACCACGTTCTCGAGGCGGTTGACGCGTGCATCGAGGCGGGTTTTCTGGTCCTGCTCGAAGAAGAACTTGGCATCCGACAGCCGCGCGCGCAGCACGCGCTCGTTGCCGTGGACGATGTGCGACGGGTCTTCGGTCTGCAGGTTGCTGACCACCAGGAAGCGCGGCTGCAACCGGCCCTGGTTATCGAGCAGCGGGAAATACTTCTGGTGCTGCTGCATCGACAGGATCAGGCACTCCTGCGGCACCTTGAGGAAGTCGGCGCTGAAGCTGCCGGTGTAGACCACAGGCCATTCGACCAGCGCGGTGACTTCGTCGAGCAGCGCGTGATAATCGTTGAGCTGGCAGCCGGCGGCCTTGGCAGCACGCTGCAGTTGGTCCTCGATGTAGTGGCGGCGCGCGTCGAAGCTGGCGATCACGTGGCCCTGCTCATACAGCGTGCGGGCGTAGGTATCAGCGTTCTCAATCGCGATCTCGCCCTGCGACAGGAAACGATGGCCCAGCGTGGTGTTGCCGCTGCCGAGTTCGAGCACCGTGCCGTCCACCACCTGGCTGCCGTGCAGCATGATCAGGCCGTGTACCGGGCGGATGAACTGGCGCTCGCGGGCACCCCAGCGCATCAGCTTGGGGGCCGGCAGCTTCTTCAGCGCGGCCTCGACCAGGCCTGCGAGCTGGGCCGACAGCGCTTCGCCTGTCTTGGTATAGCGATGCACGTAGACATCCTGCTTGCCGTCGTTGCCGATAGCGAGCTGGGCGACGTCGACGCCGCAGGAACGGGCAAAGCCGGCCAGGGCCGGTGTCGGCTGGCCATCCTTCATCGCGCTGGCGACGGCCGGGCCGCGGCGCTCGACCGCCTGGTCGGGCTGGATCGCGCTGACATTGGGCACGGTGACCGCCAGGCGGCGCGGGCTGGCGAAGACATGGAATTCGTTGTCGGCTTCGACGAAGTTGAGTTTGACCAGATCGTCGAAGATGCTCTGCGCAAAGGCGGCGCCCAGCTTGGGCAGCGCCTTGGGAGGCAGCTCTTCGGTCAGGAGTTCGATGAGCAGGGTGTCTTGCATGGCAGCTTCTTCTTGGTTATTCGGTTCGCGGCTGGCACATCGGGAAGCCAAGCGCTTCGCGGGCTTCGTAATAGGCCTGGGCCACGCCGCGCGCGAGATTGCGGATGCGGCCGATATAGGCGGCGCGCTCCGTCACCGAGATCGCGCCACGGGCGTCGAGCAGGTTGAAGGTGTGGCCGGCCTTGAGGATCATCTCATAGCCCGGCAGCGACAGGCCGAGTTCGAGCAGGCGCTTGGCTTCGGCCTCGTAGTTGTTGAACTGCTCGAACAGGAGCGCGACGTTGGTCGCCTCGAAGGCGAACTTCGACTGCTCGACTTCGTTCTGCAGGAACACGTTGCCGTAGGTGAGCTTGCTGCCGTCGGGCATGATGGCCCAGACCAGGTCGTAGACGTTTTCCACGCCCTGCAGGTACATCGACAGGCGCTCGAGGCCATAGGTGATCTCGCCCAGCACCGGCTTGCAGTCGAGGCCACCGACCTGCTGGAAGTAGGTGAACTGCGTCACCTCCATGCCGTTCAGCCAGACTTCCCAGCCCAGGCCCCAGGCGCCCAGCGTCGGGTTTTCCCAGTCATCCTCGACGAAGCGGATGTCGTGCACGGTCGGGTCGATGCCGAGTGCGCGCAGGCTGTCGAGGTAGAGGTCCTGGATGTTGTCGGGCGACGGTTTCAGTACGACCTGGAACTGGTGGTGCTGGAACAGGCGGTTCGGGTTTTCGCCGTAGCGGCCATCCTTGGGGCGGCGCGAGGGCTGCACGTAGGCGGCATTCCACGGCTCGGGGCCGATCGCGCGCAGGAAGGTGGCGGTGTGCGAGGTGCCCGCGCCCACTTCCAAGTCATAAGGCTGGAGCAGGGCGCACCCCTGCTTGTTCCAGTAGTTCTGCAGGGTGAGGATGATTTCCTGGAAGGTCAGCATGGATCGATGCTTGCAAACAAGTCAAAACGTCGATTCTACCCGGTTTGCAGGGGCACTCAAACCCTGACGGACGCAATGGGAAGCGGCAACAGCATTGGCTAATATGTAGCCTGCGGATGTTCAGCGATAACGCGCGAGGATGGCTTGGCCGAGTTGCCTGGACAGTACCGGACATTCTTGCTGAAGGCGCGATGGCTGTTGCGTGCCGATACCTGCAGGCCGGCCGGTTTGTCGTCACTGGCGCGGGATGCTCGGACGTTGGTGGCGCATGTGCGTAGTCATCATTCGCCGGTAGGCAAGTGCGGGTCGGCCCGGTGCACGTGCCCGGCGGCAGATCGGCGTACGCACCGCGAGCGATAGCGGCTATGCTGAGGTAGGCAGAGCGGGTCGTATGTGCTGGCGATGGGCCGCGCCCGGCCGTGGGCTGCATCGTGTCGAAACCTTCCCTGTTTGGAGCGGACAGATCATGCAGATCCGAATGAAGCGGATATACGAGCCGGTGGCGGGCGATGATGGCGCCCGCGTGCTGATCGACCGGCTCTGGCCGCGTGGCATCAGCAAGGAGAGGGCGCAGCTGACCTTGTGGGCCAAGGAGATCGCGCCGTCCAACGAGCTGCGCAAGTGGTACGACCATATCCCCGCTCGTTGGGAGGAATTCAGGCTGCGCTATGCGGCCGAGCTGGGGGCGCACCACGAAGCACTGGCGCCGCTGCTGCAGCTGATCGAGGCCGGGCCGGTGACTTTTCTCACCAGCACCGCCGAGCCCGAGCGCAATCACGGCCATGTGCTGATCGCCTATATCCAGGGCTATCTGGATAATGCCGGCTGAATCGGGCTTGGGCGCCAATCACGGCGCGGCTTACGGTCTTGCCGCCAGGGTGGGCCGATAGCGCCGGTGCGCGGGTCGCCCGGTACCCGGTTTGTGTTGCTATGTCCATGATCTACAAATAAAATTTTGTGACTTGGTAGTGAAAGTCGGGCACAATACGCGCCTTCCCGATTTTCCTCCCGCCCATGAGCCCGATTCTCGCCGCACCGTCCGCTGCCAAGCCCATCCAATCCTATCGCCCGTACTGGGGCACACAAGGCCGCACGGCGCCCTTCCTGCCGATGAGCCGGACCGAGATGGAGGCGCTGGGCTGGGACGAATGCGACATCATCCTGGTCACCGGCGACGCCTATATCGATCATCCGAGCTTCGGCATGGCGCTGATCGGGCGCGTGCTCGAATCACAGGGCTTCCGTGTCGGCATCATCAGCCAGCCGGACTGGCAGTCGGCCGAGGCCTTCAAGGTGCTGGGCAAGCCGCGCCTGTTCTTCGGCGTGACCGCCGGCAACATGGATTCGATGATCAACCGCTACACGGCAGACAGGAAGCCGCGTTCCGACGACGCCTACACGCCCGGCGCGGTGGCTGGCAAGCGCCCGGACCGTGCGCTGACGATCTACTGCCAGCGCTGCCGCGAGGCCTACCCGGGCGTACAGATCATGGCCGGCGGCATCGAGGCCAGCCTGCGCCGCATCGCGCAGTACGACTACTGGAGCGACAAGGTGCGCCAATCGGCGCTGATCTACTCGAAGGCCGACATCCTGCTGTTCGGCAACGCCGAGCGGGCGCTGGTCGAAGTCGCGCATCGTGCGGCGGCAGGCGAGAAGCTGAGCCAGATCCGCGACGTGCGCGGCACCTCGTTCATCGTGCAGCACGGCTGGAAGCCCGAGGGCTGGGCCGAGATGGACTCGACGACCGTCGATACACCGGGCCGTGTCGATCCGCACCCCGATCCGTATGCGATGGAAGCGGAGAAGCAGGCCGCCGCGCCGGCAACCGACCCGGCCGCGCCGCAGCCGGTGCGCATCGTTTCCGCCGCCGAGCGTGTCGCCGCGCGCAAGGCCGAGCGCGCCCGCACGGCCATCCGCATCCCGGCTTACGAGGCCGTCACGCACGATCCGGTGCTGTATGCCCATGCCAGCCGCACGCTGCACCTCGAATCGAACCCCGGCAACGCGCGCGCGCTGATTCAGCAGCACGGCGAGCGCGACGTGTGGATCAACCCGCCGCCGGTCCCGCTGACGACCGAGGAGATGGACTACATCTACGGCATGGACTATGCCCGCAACCCGCATCCGAGCTACGGCAAGGCGCGCATTCCGGCGTGGGACATGATCAAGTTCTCGATCAACATCATGCGCGGCTGCTTCGGCGGCTGCACCTTCTGCTCGATCACCGAGCACGAGGGGCGCATCATCCAGAGCCGCTCCGAAGAGTCGATCCTGCACGAGATCGAGGAGATCCGCGACAAGACCGATGGCTTCACCGGCCATATCTCGGACCTGGGCGGCCCGACCGCGAACATGTACCGCCTCTCGTGCCGTGACCCGAAGATCGAGTCCTCGTGTCGCCGCCTGAGCTGTGTCTATCCCGGCATCTGCGAGAACCTCAATACCGACCATTCCTCGCTGATCCAGCTCTACCGCAAGGCGCGCACGCTGCCGGGCGTCAAGCGCGTGACGATCGGCTCGGGGCTGCGTTACGACATCGCCGTGCGCTCGCCCGAATACATCAAGGAGCTGGTCACGCACCACGTCAGCGGCTACCTGAAGATCGCGCCCGAGCATACCGAACAGGGCCCGCTCGACAAGATGATGAAGCCCGGCATCGACACCTACGAGCGCTTCAAGGAGCTGTTCGACCGCTACTCGAAGCAGGCCGGCAAGCAGCAGTTCCTGATCCCCTATTTCATCGCCGCGCACCCGGGCACGTCTGACCTCGACATGCTCAACCTCGCGTTGTGGCTCAAGCGCAATGGCTTCAAGCCGGACCAGGTGCAGGGTTTCACGCCGACGCCGATGGCGATGGCGACGACCATGTGGCACACCGGCCGCAACCCCTTGCGCAAGGTCAGCCGCAGCTCGGAAACGGTCGACGTGATCAAGGAAGGCTACCGGCGCAAGCTGCACAAGGCCTTCCTGCGCTATCACGACCCCGACAACTGGCCCATCCTGCGCGAGGCGCTGATCAATATGGGCCGTGCCGACCTGATCGGCGGCCGGCCCGACTGCCTGGTGCCGGCCGACAAGCCGTGGCAGCGCCAAGCCGCCGCACCACGGCCCCGCCCCGCCGGCAAGCCTGCAGGCAACGCAGCACCGCGTGCGGATGGCAAGGGGCGTGCCGCCAAACCCAAGCCAGGCGGCGGCGCCAAGCCGCGCGGCCGCAGCTGAGGCTGCTGCGGGTCGCAAAACACAAAGGGCTGCCATGCAGCCCTTTTTCTTTAGTCTGGATGCCTGACCCTACATCGTGCCGAACGCGAAGGCGACCGTGGTCGCCACCATGGTCAACAGGCCGAGCAGGAAGATCAGGTTTGCCAGTATCTCCCAGCGTGCACCGGTTGCCGCCCGGCGTGTCGAGATGAAGGCGAACAGCGCGCTGACGAGGTAGAGCAGTGCATCGGCAGCGAGCGCCAGATTGATCAGGCCCGAGCCGGTGCCGCCATAGGCGATGCGGATGCCGATCAGCGCGAGCAGGCACAGCCCCACCATGATCGGCGAGATCGACAGGATCGGTGTTGCCGCAACGGCCGGGGCAGCCGACGCCACGGGCATGGGGGCCGGCTTGGGTTGATCCGGGGCGATGAAATCTTTCTTGAAGACCTTGGACGGCGGGGCGGCGGCCATGATGGGCTCCTGACGGGTACTACCCATTAGATCGGCAAAATCGGTGAGAAGTTGAAGTGGGCAGTGAGATGCTCAGGCGCAGTCGCCGCGCGCCCTTGCTGGCGAAAAAACCCTGTTCGCAGCATGCCGCCATGCTGTGCCGCATCGCCGCATGTTTACCGCGTGACCAGCGCGGCGGCTGGCGCTGCCCGGGCAGGGGCTGCCAGCCCGGCTCAGCGGCGGTAGCGCAGCGCCAGGCCGCGCAGGAAATTGCGCATGAACTGGTCGCCGCAGGGCCGGTAATTCTTGTGCCCAGGCGCGCGGAACAGCGCGTTGAGCTCACCCTTGGTGATACGGAATTGGACGCTGTGCAGGATGGCGAGTACGTCGTCCTCCTTGAGCTCGAAGGCGATGCGCAGCTTCTTCAGGATGTGGTTGTTGCTGAGCTGGCTGGGTGCGGGCTGCAAGGCGCCATCGTCACGTGGCCCGCGCCGTTCGATGATCAGGCCGTCGAGAAAGTGATCGAGCAGGGCCGCGTCGCATTCGACATATCCGGCCTCGTCCTCCTTCTTCAGGTAGGTCACCACGGCCGCCCTGTCCGCCGCATGGCCGGCCAGCGCCAACAGTTCGACGACCCGGGTCTCGGGCAGGTCGAGCGCAAAGCGCACGCTGCGCAGTACATCGTTGTAGTTCATGCTCGCTCTTCCTTGTTCTCAGGCCGTGGTGGCGGCGCGCTCGCGTACCGTCACCATGATAGGCTGGGCGTAGGTTTCGCCCGGCTGCTTCTTGCGCGTGACCAGCGTCAGTTCCGACGGCTCGAACACGTTGACGTTGTGGGTGGTTGGGCTGGTGATCAGGTATTGTGCCTGCGTCGCCTTGAGGAAGCTCGCCACCTTGTCGATGTTGAAGATGTCGAGGTGGGCGAACGGCTCGTCGATGAACACGAAGCCGCCGGGGCGGTTGTCGTCCATCATCAGGCCGATCAGCAGGATCAGCGATTTCATCACCTGCTGGCCACCCGAGGCTTCGCCGTCGTTGAGGCCCATCATGCCCTTGCGGTCGAAGTTGAACTGCACCGTGAGCCCGGCCTGCGCCAGCACCACGTCGTCGTTTTCGAGATGCGGGGTGTCGCAGTGGACCTCGATACCGGCCAGCTCGCCGAGCGAGCGGATGTTCTTGCCGTAGCGGCGGATCGTGTTGCGCAGCACGTTGATGTAGGCGCCGCGCGCATCGTCGGCGAGCTGGGCGGCGCGGTCGAATTCGCGCTGGCGCGACGCGGTCTGGAATTCCATGGCGTGGAACTCGTCGCGCAGCTTGTCCTTGAGCATCAGCACGTTCGGGTCGATTTCCCAGTCCTCGGCGTCGAGGCGGTGGTCGAGCCGCTCCATCTCGCGCTTGACCATGCCGGTCGATTCCCATTTCTCGCGCAGGGTCTTCAGGCCCTTGCGGTCCCACCATTCGGCCGGCATCTGCTCGCGCTTGTGGCGGATCGCCTCGTAGCGCTGCACCTGCTCGCGCCGATGTACGCCGTCGGTCGCCTTCAGCCGGTCCACGTCGCCGCGCACCTGCTGGATGCGGAAGGACAGTTCTCCCTGGCGCGTGTCGAGCTTGCCCTTGAGTTCCTGCGCTTGCTCGAAGGTGTGGTTGGCGGCGATCAGCGCATCGCTCGCAGCGAGCGCCTTGTCCTTGTGTTGCGCCAGTGATTCGCCCGCCAGACGGAATTCGTCGGCGCGCGCGGCCAGCATATTGGCGGCATCGACGCCGGCCACCTTGGCCTGCAGCACGCCGATACGGTTGGCCAGCGGCTCCTGGCGGCGTTCGAGTCGTTCGATCTCGGCCTCGATGCGATCGACCTCGGCCTCCAGCGCGCTGCGGCGCGAGCGGCGCGCGGCTTCGCCGAAGTGGTATTCGTGCGCGGCCACGCCGATGTGGCGTCCGCCGCGGCGTTCGCGGTGGAAGCCTTCGCGCGTGATCCACTCGGTATCGGCGCCGCGCCGGGCGCCGGCCTCGGCATCGTCGACCAGTTGCACGCGGTTGAGCTGGCGCGTCAGCCAGTCCGGCGCGTCGGCATTGAACTGCACCACATCGAGCACCGAGCCGCGTTCGGCGCGCGGTGCGGGCTGGCGCTCGGCGACGACGAAGTGGCGGTATTGCAGCCGCTCGCCGATAGACCAGGCACGGGCGCGGTCCTCGGCGCGCTTCAGCAGCACGACGTGCTTGTACGGCGCCAGCAGCGCCTCGACGGCGCCTTGCCAGCTCGGGTCGGTCACCTCGACGACATCGGACAGCATCTCGTGACGGATGCCGGCCTCGTCGAGCGCCGCGCGGAAGCGCTCGACGAAGGGCATCACCTGCGTCTTGCCGCCGCGCAGGGTCTGCGCCAGCGCCGTTGCTTCTTCCTTCTCGCGCTTGAGGCGCTTGATGTCGGCTTGCAATGCGCCGAGCTCGGTGCGTTTCAGGCCGAGTTCATCGATCTCTGCGGACAGGTCGCCGCCTTGGGCACGCGCCATTTCCTGCAACTTCTGCTGCTCGTTGAGCTTGCTCTCCAGCGCGCGAATGTCCTCGCGCAGCTTCATGAAATTGGCGTTGGTCTCGGACTGCGCCAGGCGGTGCTTGACCAGCGCCGGGCCGGCTTCGGTCAGCTGCTTGTCGATGTCGGCCAGCTTGTTCTGCAGGTCTTCGAGTACCAGCAGTTTCTCTCGCAGGTAGCGGCGGGCACCGAGGTTCTGCTTGCGTGCGCCGAGCATCGACTCGGTCAGCTCGTTGAGCGCCAGACGCGGCAGCACCTCGTTTTCGAGCTGTACGCGCTCCTGCTGCAACTGTTGCCACTCGATGTAGCGATTGGCGCGGCCGGTGAGTTTTTCCAGGCGGGCGCCGAGCTGTTCGAGATTGCGCTCCATCTCCTGCAGCTCGCGTTCGGCCTCGCGTTGTTCCTGCTTGGCCTGCTGGTAGTTGTCGAGCACTTCCTTCTCGCCGAACACGTGGAACACCAGATCCAGCAAGGCACGCGGGCTGTATTCGCAGAGCTTGTCGGTGTCGCCCTGTTCGAGTGCCAGCACCTCGGCAATCGCCGGTGTCAGCCCAGCGGATTCGAGGCGACGACGGTAGTCGTTGACGCCGATCCACTGGCCGCGCGCGTCGATCTCCTCGATGCTGACGTCGCCCTCGTGGATCGCATACTGGCGCATCCAGTCACCGCCCTGTTTCTTCACGCGGCAGGCCAGCGTGATCTGGCCATCGAGGAAGGGGAAAAACGGGTAGCGGCCCGAGGCCGAACGCTCGTTGTCCACCACACCGCGCAGCCAGGCGACCGGCTCTTTCGAGTTGCGCACATAGCGCTTGTAGTCGCGCTTGCCCGAGCACTTGAGCGCGAGCAGGGTGCGCAGACCGTCGAGCAGCGTGGTCTTGCCCGAGCCGTTGGGGCCGATGATGGTGACGATCTGGGCATCGAGCGGCAGCGAGAAGCGCTGCCAGAAATCCCAGTGCATGACTTCGAGTTTCTGGATATGGAACATGACTCGGTACTTGGTGTGGGCCGGGCAGCCGCCCGGCGCGGAATTCGATCGATATTGCCGCGTTGCGGCTTACAGCAGTGTTGCCTGTCCTGCCGGCCGCTCGCGCATCTGCTTCAGCACATCGCCCAGTGCGCCTTCGATGATGCGTGGTGCGAGGCGCGAGTAGTCGATCAGCAGATCGAGCATCGGGCCTTCGTAGATCACCTTGTTGCGGCGGTTGATGAAGCCGAGCTTGGACAGCATGCCGAGATTGGTGTTGAAGCGCATGCGGCCGCCGAGCTGTTCGCCGAAGTCAGCGTACAGCGCCGATTCCGGGATGCCTGCCGACACGTCGTCGCCAACCGGCATCGGCTTGGCTTCGGCGAACATATCGTTCTGCGCGGCCTGCTCCTTCTCGCGGCGGGCAATCTGGCGCTCGCGCTTGGGCAGGATGATCAGCGCCCACACGACCACCAGCAGCGCGATGCCGTCGCGCGGCAGGCCGATGTTGTTGGACAGCCAGGCGTCGCTGGCGCCGAACACGGCTTCTTCGACTGCCGGCTTGACGCCGACGGCGACGTATTCGGAGTAGGGGTTCTCGAGCAGCGTCAGGCCGCAGCCGGCGAGCCGGTCGTCCAGCGCCTGGCGGAAGCCTTCGTCGGTCAGCGCGCGCCGCGCGAGCTTGTCGTTGCGGTCGAGATAGCGGTGCGCCAGCAGGCGCGAAATCAGGGTTTGCAGTTCGATGTCCATGGTCTTGTCTGGAGGTGGACGGGGTTCAGCGCGGCTCGACGTCGCCGACGCTGAGCGCGGCCACGCCGTTGCGGCAGACTTGGGCCAGCTCGCCGGCAATGTTGAGCTTGAGCGGCAGGCGCGCGATGTCGGCGACGGGGCCGCTCAGCGCCTGGCTCTCGGGGTCGTTGAGCAGGGCGAGCAGCGACATGCGGTAGGCGGTCAGCGCGTAATTGTCGCCGAGTACCACGTCGGCCAGCGGGGTCGATGCAGCAATGTCGCCGAGCCCGTCGCGGAACGATTCGGCGAAGATCAGGCGCTCGGCCTCGACACGGCCCGTGGTCGGGGCCTCCTGCGCGGCGGGGATGACCGCCTCGCGGTGCTTCTCGCGCTCGCGTTCGAGCAGCTCGTATTCGGCCACGTCGAGCATCTCGGATTCGGTAACGAAGATCGGCTCGGGGTGGGCATGCACGACGCCGGCCGTCAGCGGCGAGAGCCGGTCGACCGGTTGCTTGCGCAACCAGGCCGCGATGTCGGTCGAGGTCAGGCCCGATTCGCCCAGGTGCACGCGCTGCGACTGGATGCTGTTCAGCGTGCGCTGGAACACCGCAGTCATGCGCAGCATGCGGCTCTGCGCCTGGCCGATGGCCTGGGCGACGCGATGGGTGGCGCCGTCGAGCTCTTCGTCGGCGGTGATCGCGCGGATGATCTCGGTGCCTTTCTCGACCCAGCGCCAGACCGAACCGAGTTTCTTCTGCGCCGCGCGAATCACGAATTCCGAGGCCGACAGCACGGCCTGCTCGAACTCGCTCTGCAGCTCGTTGAGACGCCCCAACAGGTGCTGCAGCGTTTCCACCGACACCTTGCCGACGGCCTGGCCCGCCGCGACCTGCGAGGTGATGAAGCCGAGCTCGGCATCCTCGTCCTCGCTGAAGCCGAGCAGCGTCGAGATTGCCGCTAGTGCGATGCGCCCGGCCGAGCTGATCTGGTATACCGCCTCGTCGTTGTCCCACACCAGGAGCTCGTTCTCGCGCAGGCGGTGCAGCACGGTGTTGAGCTTGGTCGGATCGACATAGGCAAAGGTGGCGCGCAGCTCCTGCGGGCTCCAGCGCGGCGCGTCGGCACGTGCGCCGATCTCGCGCAGGATCATGAGCCGCACCAGCACCTCGTCGTCACCGCCACGGAACAGCGTGATGAAGGCGTTCAGCGCCTCGCGTGCGCGCAGCAGCGGGAAGAGGGTGGGCAGGTCGGCGAGTTCGACGCCGGGTTTGAAGAATTCGGCGAGCAGGTTGTCTTGCATGGCGGCGATTGTAACATTGCGTGCTGAGTGAAATGCTCAGCTCAGCGATTGGCGCAGGCGTGTGATCCAGGGCTCGAAACCGAGGCTGCGATAAAGACCGATCGCCGCTTCGTTGAACGAAAATGCCGACAGCTCCACTGCCTGCGCACCAGCGGCTCTGGCCTGGGCCAGCGCCTGTTCGGTGAGCTTGCGCCCGATACCTTGCTCGCGATGCGCTCGCGTCACCGTAACGGTATGGATCGAAAACAGCGGATGAGGACGCAGGAATGGTGAACTGGATTCGCCCATCGTGCCGTGCAGCATGGCGACCACCGTGCCGTTCAAGCAGCCAAGCAGAAAAATGCTGCCAGGTTTATCCGTCCGTTCGAGCAGAGCCGCTTCGTTGGCTGGGCCGACATCGAGTTCGCTGAGGTGTGGGACGGCGGCCTCGTGATGGCTGTGCAGCTCCCGGTAGAGCGCCAGTACCGCATCAGCGTCCTGGCGCTCGAACGGGCGGATCGCCAGTTCAGGCATCGGCGGAGTCTACGCCATCGATCATCGGCGTATCGTCGAGCTCCGCACGGCGTGCGGCTTCCAGCGATTGCTGGGCGGCAGCGGCCTCGCGCTTCTTCAGTTCGCGCAGGTTGGTGAGGTATTCCATGATGCTCTGGCACAGCATCTGGCAGCCGTCACCGGTCAGGCCCGAGATCGTGAAGTAGCGCGGCGCGTAGGGGTCGAAGTCGGCCAGCGGGTTGCCTTCCTGCCAGCCATAGCGCTGGAGGAAATCCTCGATCCTGGCCAGACGCTCGTCGTCCTCGACCATGTCGAGCTTGTTCAACACCAGCCAGCGCGGCTTGCGGTAGAGGTCTTCATCATACTTGCGCAGCTCCTCGACGATGGCCTGGGCTTCCTGTACCGGGTCCACGCTGTCATCGAACGGGGCTAGGTCGACCAGATGAAGCAACAGGCCGGTGCGCTGCAGGTGCTTGAGGAAGCGGTGGCCGAGGCCGGCACCTTCTGCCGCGCCTTCGATCAGGCCGGGAATGTCGGCGATCACGAAGCTGTGGTTGTGATCGACGCGTACCACGCCCAGGTTGGGGTGCAGCGTGGTGAACGGGTAGTCCGCTACCTTCGGGCGGGCGGCCGACACGGCGCGGATGAAGGTGGACTTGCCGGCATTGGGCATGCCGAGCAGGCCCACATCGGCCAGCACCTTCAGTTCGAGCTTCAGCTCGCGGTGCTCGCCTTCCTCGCCGTGGGTGAACTGGCGCGGGGCGCGGTTGACCGAGGACTTGAAGTGCATGTTGCCGAGGCCGCCCTTGCCGCCATGGGCAAGGATGGCCGTCTGGCCATCGTGCGTCAGGTCGGCGACGACCTGGCCGGTGATCGCGTCGGTAATCAGCGTGCCGACCGGCATGCGCAGCGTGATATCGTCCGCGCCCTTGCCGTAGCACTGGGCGCCGCGGCCGTTTTCGCCGTTGCGTGCCAGGTATTTCTTGACGAAACGGTAGTCGACCAGGGTGTTGACGTTGATGTCCGCCACCGCGATCACGCTGCCGCCACGGCCGCCGTCGCCGCCGTCAGGGCCGCCCTTGGGGACGAATTTTTCGCGGCGCATGCTGGCGGAACCGTTGCCGCCCTTGCCGCCGAGTACTTCGATTTTTGCTTCGTCGATGAATTTCATGGCGTCCTCCGCCGCTAAAGTCCGCTCGACAACACACCCTGGGGTGCGCTCTGGAGCGAACTCTGGTCGATTCGGCCATCCGCACCGTGCGGCGGAGATGGCGGGTAAAGAAATGAAAAAGCCCTATCGATATGATAGGGCTTCTTACTGCTCGAGCCTGAGAACTTAAGCCAGTTCTTCAGCGTGCTCGAAGGGAACGACGTTGACCGTCTTGCGCTTCAGCGCGCCCCGGACCACGAATTCGACGGTGCCGTCGACCTTCGCGAACAGGGTGTGGTCCTTGCCGATGCCGACATTGTCACCCGGGTGGAACTGGGTGCCACGCTGACGGATGATGATCGAACCAGCGGGGATCAACTCGCCGCCGTATACCTTGGTGCCCAGACGTTTGGAATGGGAGTCGCGGCCGTTACGGGAACTACCGCCTGCTTTTTTGTGTGCCATGTTTCACGCTCCTCGCTTACTTCTCGATTGCGTCGATGCGCAATTCGGTGAAGTTCTGACGATGACCTTGACGCTTCTGGTAGTGCTTACGGCGACGCATCTTGAAGATGCGGACTTTTTCGCCACGGCCGTGGGAAACCACGGTTGCCTTGACGGTCGCGCCGGCCACCACGGGGGTGCCCAGAACAATGTCTTCACCATCGGCTACCATCAGTACTTGATCCAGTACGATTTGGGAGTCGATGTCTGCCGGTATCTGTTCTACTTTGAGTTTTTCGCCGATGGCAACCTTATACTGTTTGCCGCCGGTTTTTATGACCGCGTACATGCTGTTTGCTCCGAGATTAAATGCAAAGATCACTCCACCCGAAGGCGAAGAATCGCGCATTATATTTAAGTGTTTGAAGCAGGTCAAATTTTCCGGGCATCACGGATTTCTGATATGATGCGTCCCGCTCTCTAGGCGCCCGGTTCGCGCCTATCCTGAACGAAATTCTTAAGGCCTGCTCGTGTCGATAGAAAAAGTCCGCACCCTCATCGCCGACGATATGCGTGCCGTTGACGACTCCATTCGTCGCAACCTGCATTCCGATGTGGTGCTGGTACGCCAGATTGCCGAATACATTATCAATAGCGGCGGCAAGCGCCTGCGGCCGTCGCTCGTGCTGCTGTCAGCCGGTGCGTTCGCCTATCCGGGGCCGCATCATTTCGACCTGGCGGCGGTGGTGGAATTCATCCATACCGCGACGCTGCTGCACGACGACGTGGTCGACGAATCCGACCTGCGCCGCGGTCGTGAGACGGCCAACAACCTGTTCGGCAACGCAGCCAGCGTGCTCGTCGGCGATTTCCTCTACTCGCGCGCTTTCCAGATGATGGTCAAGATCGGTTCGATGCGCGTGCAGGAAGTGCTTGCCGATGCCACCAACGTCATCGCCGAGGGCGAGGTACTGCAGCTGCTCAACGTGCATAATGCCGATGTCGACGAAGACGCCTATATGCAGGTGATCCAGTTCAAGACGGCCAAGCTGTTCGAGGCGGCGACGCGGCTGGGTGGCATCGTCGGCGGAGCGACGGCCGAGCAGGAGCAGGCGATCGCCGAATATGGCATGCTGCTCGGGACGGCCTTCCAGATTGTCGACGACGTGCTCGACTATACCGGCGACGCCGAGGAGATCGGCAAGAATCTCGGCGACGATCTGGCCGAGGGCAAGCCCACGCTGCCGCTGATCTACACGATGAAGCACGGCACGGCGGAACAATCCGCGCTGGTGCGCCAAGCGATCGAGCAGGGCGGGCGCGATGAATTTGCCGTGATCCTCAAGGCGGTGCAAAGCTGCGGTGCGCTCGATTACGCGATGGAGCGCGCAAGACAGGTGGCGGCCCAGGCCGCGCAGCGGCTTTCTGTAATTGCCCCTTCACAACATAAGGATGCTCTGCTAGAATTATGCCTCTTCGCAATTGAGCGACGTTCTTGATAGATCGCCGAACATCTGCGAACAAGCAAATCGGAGTGTAGCTTAGCCTGGTAGAGCGCTACGTTCGGGACGTAGAGGCCGGAGGTTCGAATCCTCTCACTCCGACCAGGATTTTTCCAGTTAAATCAGTTGGTTATCGATATTGATTTGACTCGGCATGAATGACCATTCATCGCCAAATCTGTTTTGGGATGTCCCACGATTGTCCCAGCAGAAGTGAATGGTTACTCGTAGGTATTCGATATTCTTGTGAATAGCGATGTAAGGGCCGGTAAGGCCCTTTTTTCAATTTCTCTGCGCAGCTCTTCTTGTGGTTTCATAAAATCTGCTTCGATGGCTTTGGCTAGGCATTGAGCCGCACTCCTTTCGAAATCAGCTTTTTCAAAGCCGGTGTCGCGGGCATTTGACGCCAAAATCATGACGAATTGGCGAAGTGGGCTGAGCAGGTGGTGCATCTCCTCAGCGTCATGAATTTTTTGAAGTTCGCTTTCAAGTGCGGCCACTTCACGCTCGTCGCGTTGCTGCCCGTCGCTGGCTAGCGCACGCAGAACGTGCATTTGATAGCCCTTATCTTGTAGCCAGCCCCGGCGGCTGGCTTCTGCTGTGATGTCGGCGAACATGGTTGGTGTCGGATAGCGTGTGCCAGCCATCCAAGTTCGCCACGTCCGGCCATCGCGCGAACCGATTTCCAACTCTATTTCAAGTTGCTTGCTTGACAGCCGCGCGCCGCTTTTGATGTCTGTCGCCCACACTGGATACAGGGGCTGGCGGGCGGCCGTCTCTTGTGTAGATATTGCTGGCCGGCCTTTTGATCTCTTCATTTGTGGGTAGGGCAATAAAATGTGTGAGGCTTGATACTACCCGTAATATATGCGCTTTGATATAGGGCGTCATTAATGTCGATAATGTGCTTCATCGAATTGATGAGGTGCACAAAGTGAAAAAAATCATTTTTATCGAAGAGTTGGGGGAATTAATCGGCAAGTCTGCGACAACGATCCGGACGTGCGTCTCAAATCAAAAATATCAACATCTGATACCGCGGCCATTCAAAATGCCACACAGCCGCCGACTGTGTTGGTACGAGGAGGATGTGCTTGCGTGGATTGGCAAAGGGCAGGTGATAGCCGCCACCCCGCGGCCGCGGCGGGGCAGGCCGACAAAAGCTGCGAGCCGGGGGGTGGCAAAATGAGGCAGCGGACAATCGTGGACAGCGAGTTTTGGTGCAGCAATCAACTGATAAATTTAACAACAGAAGATCGAATGGTTCTCATTTATCTACTCACAAGCACATTTAGTAACATCATCGGAGTGTATGAGCTAGTACCGAGGGTTGCCGCGGCACAGATCGGCTGGACGGAAGAACAATTGGCGCAGGTCTTGCGTCGGCTGATCAAGTGTGGGCTGATTGACTGGGACGAGCAGAGTGGATTCGTCTGGGTCAAAATATGGTGGAAGCATAACGTCGTTCGTCAAATCTCAGGGCCAAAATTGCGAGCTCGAGCGCTCGAGCAAATCGAAGCGATGCCGCTGCGCTGGAGGCAGGATTTTCTGTCCGATCTGCAACAGAAGGGGGTGAATATGATATCGCGACCGGCGGATACGGTATCGATATCCTATCCGCCTGGCGCTGCACATAACAGTAGTAGTAGTGGTATCAATAAAAGTAGTAGTAACAGTAGCAGCTGTCTGCGTTGGCCCGGCTGGCTCAGCAAGAGCGATAGAGTGTTGATCGAGCAAGAGCTGAAGAAGAGTCAAATTGAGCAAGATGATGCGCAAAAAGGATTGAATCTATTGCGACAAAGCGATGCCAAATCGCCTCTCTCTTGCGTGATGAATTGGATACAAGAGCAACAGCAAAAGGCGTCTGAGCATCAAAAACGCGGAGAAAAATATTTCTCCAATCTTCACGCCGAACAAGAACAAGCGAGCGAGTAAGCAAGGCGAGGGGCGCCTGCCCCTCGCCCTCCCCGGCGCCGCGCGGGCGGCGGGCCGCTCCTCTCGTCAAGTATGAGTCGTCATCCGGCGACAACTATTTTCTGCAATTTTTGAGCTGCGCCGCTCAAAAATTGCTATTCAGTTTTGCAAAAAAAGTGTGCATTCGAACTGCGCATCACACCCAGATAAAGCCACAAAACAATATATTTTCTCCATATCAAGCATTTGATTTTATTGATATAAATAATAATTAAAAGCCATATACATTCACCAATCATGATATAATTGGGGCTAATTCAGTGGCCGGGGAAGGCAATGAACCAGCAAGATATTGACATTTTCGAAAATTGGGAATTCGAGCTCGATATGATCGGCGTACTCGATCCTGATGCAATTCTCAAACACTGCTTGAACGCGCCGCTCGTCGTTCGGCGGGTCAATCCGGCTCTTTTGCGGGAGGCCGAGTTGTACGCGCAAGCAGCCAGCCTCGCGAAAATGAAACGCATTTAAAAACAATCAATTAAAAAGAAATTTCGGATATGAAAACGAATTATTCCGCTCTTGTTGTTTCCGTGATGACTGCTGCCGTGCTGTCTGCTTGTGGCGGCGGTGGTGGTGGCAGCTCGAGTTCGACGGGTACGACTACGCCGACGAATCCGACCACACCCACTACGCCGACAACCCCGACTACGCCCACAACTCCAACCGCGCCGACGACTGCAACGGTGGTGCCATTTGTGACCTCCGTGCCGACCCCGACCTACACTGCCGAGGCGCTGAGTGCATTCAATGCCATCAATGCTGCGCGCAAGGCGGCTGGCGTGGGCCTGCTGGCGCAAAATGCGCTGCTTGACAAGGCTGCGTGGAATCACAGCAACTACATGATGCTGAATGACTTGAACGGCAACTATGCAAAGACGCCGGGTTATGGTTTGAGCATTCCTGACCCCGCTTACCCTGAAATGGGGGCACACTATGAAGACCCGACCTGGCCAGGTTACACCGGCCATGCGCCTTGGGAACGTCATGCCTACGCGGGGTATACCGGCCCGCTGGTAAGCGCTGCCGGCGAGATTTTGAATGGTCTGCCGTGGGAAACCACGAATGGTGTGGACACCGGGACGATGTGTGTCAACAACTTGTTGAACACCTGGTATCACCGGGTTTCGTTGTTGTCTCAGCAAATGGATGTCGGTATTGCGTTGATTCCTTATGATTCCACGCTTCAGATTCTCGGCACGAATCAGACCACGACACTCAAGGTGGCAACCTGTGCCGTCGAGTTCGGCGCGCTGGACAAGGTGCAGGCTTTACCGGCTGGCGCGCTGGTGGTCTACCCGGTTGACGGTGCAACGGGCGCTGCAACGGGTTTCTATGGTGAAATGCCGAACCCGGTCCCCGATTTGACGGTGAATGGTGCCGCGGCCGGCAGCCCGATTACCGTGATGGCGGGTGGCAAACTGCTCACCGTAGATCAGTTCACGCTCACTGCGGGCGCTAACAGCCCCGTTGCCGTTCGCATCCTCGTGGAGCCGAAGTCGGTGATTGGTAGTACAACGGCGGTGGTGTCGGATCCAAATCAAGGGTTTGTCGGTAGCGAATATGTAGCGGCGGCCTTCCCGTTGACGGCCCTCTCTGCTGGCACCACCTATACAGCAACCTTCAAGGGCAAGATCGACGGTACGGTGATTAGCAAAACCTGGTCGTTCACGACCAAATAACCAAGCCAAAGAAAAGCCCTGGTTCGCCAGGGCTTTTTGCGTTTCTGAGGTGGGCTTATGTGCCACCGGCACATTCAATTCCTTGTTGACAAAGATAGATATTGGATTGCGGGTCAATTTGCTCCCACCACCCACTCACCCCCTGCGAAGCACCATTTGGTTGGCCATAAGGAACCTTATATGGGTACGGCAGACTCCATCCCGCCAGACCTGGGGCAATGCAGTTACCAGGCGGCATAACAGTATCGCTACCACCACAACTTCCAGCGCGGGGAATGGCGCTCCCACCAAATACCCCCAAATCATTCACGGCGGCATAGATCAATCTACTACCAACGCTACCACCAGGACTCGCCGGCGCAGATGTGCTGGTCACAAAGTATTCCGTGTATGTGCACGTGGCGTTCTTACCAGATGTGCAAGTTGTCTTCCCGACTCGATATAGATGCACCTGTGCCACACAACCATTATTCGTCGTAGTCCAAGCCCCCCACGATGCCGCCGGGCAGGTGTAGTCACGTTGCTGGGTGATTGAACCGGTATAACCCGCCGAACAAGCGACGGACTGTGTCTCACTACGTTGGGTACAAATCGGCGCGCAGGTAGTACTGGTGGTATACCAGCTGCTCCACGATGCCGCCGGGCAGGTGTAGTTCCGTTGCTGCGTGATCGAACCCGTGTAGCCTGCTGCGCAGCTGACGGTCTGCGTTTCGCTGGTCGCCGTGCACGCAGGCGGAGTGTAAGGGGTGCAAGAATTAGCAACGTTATACCACGCCCCCCAAGATGCGGTAGCACAAGAATAGTCCTGTCTCTGCACGACATTTCCGGTATAACCAACTGGACAACTAACTATTTGGGTGGTATAGGCACCAACACACAATGTATTGGTTGCAGGAGACCCCCAGCCATTAGCGTTATAAGCCCTTACTGTAAAAGCATAGGTTGCTGGTCCAGGGAGGCTAACATTGCCACTGGCGGCGCCGGCCGCTGGCTTTGTTGGGGCGGTTGACGCCGACCAGTCATAGTTCGTCGGACTTCCGGAACACGTTGCTGTCACAGCGTACGGGGACCCGCCATTTCCAAGGATAGACGAAAAGGAGATCGTGCAAACCGGCGTGCTTGCCACCACGTTGACCGTCACCGGCGCGGACGACAAGCCCGCGCCGTTGGCGTTGGTGCCGGTGACCGTGTAGGTGTAGGTGCCTGCCGCCGCCGGCGTGATGTTGCTGGAAGCGCCCGACGGCGTGGTGCCATTGGTCGCCGTCCAGGCATAGCTGCTGGCCGCCGGCGAGCAGGAGGCACTGACGGTGAGCGGGGTTCCAACCGAGCCGTTGGCCGGTGCTGACGCAGTACATGCCGGCGCCAAATGGTTGTTGGCGGAAAACGAAGTCGAATCGGGGTACATGCCGGCTTGCGCCGCCGCCGGCACGAGGGCGGCGGCGCACGCGAGGATCAATGCTTTTTTCATCTGCGAATCCTCTTTTGATTAGCGCGGACGAAGTGCCGGCCGCGCTGCAGCTGGCCGCGCATCTGACTCTTCGACAGTACTTTGCACGCCATTTATGAGGCCGCGCAAAAGTGCGAGGATCGTGTCGGCCAGATCTCGCGTGAGATCTGTTGCGGCTTGAATGACGTTTGTATTTTCGAAGTGTTTTTGCGCGTCTTCGTTGCTCGCGAGAGCAAGACGCGCGAGCTCGCGCAGCTCGTCGCGCGGCAAAATATCTGCACTTTCGAAGTGCTTTTTCACGCTTTGCAGCGACTCGAGCAGTTGAGTCAGCTCATCGAAGATCGGCTGCTGGCATTGCGACTGCCAGCTCAATCTTTGACTTAACTCTTCGACGTTCATCAAATCAGACAACAGCCCATCGCGACCCGGCGCACTTGCGCCATTCCGAGGCGGGCGAGAGCCAGCACGGCGGGTGCTGATAAGCGCGCGCGCAGCACGGCAGTGCGAGCGAGTCAGTTCGATCGCGCTACGCGCCACATCGTTTTTCATCATCGCGTCGGCTGGCATCACACGCTCAGCCGCGGCTGAATACGAAATTTGCTCGCGCTGGCTGATCTCGCGCGCTTTTTTTCGATATTCGTCAAGCGAAGGCAAACATCGAAGTTGTTTATATGCATCGCGCGCTTTGCTTAGCTGTTGATGCAGCTCTTTCTCATCGCCGCGCGCGCTGCTGAACTCGCGCAGAACGGCTAGATCAATGCCCGACTGCGCAACGATCTGTTGCGCAATCGGGTCGGCGTCGAGCCAGCCGTTCTCAAACGCTTCGTTCGCGAACATGTTGCCGAAATTTCGTTTTGGCACCGCGCCGGCGGCCGGTGCGGCGGGCCTGTTGGCCAAACGCGCGGCGGCGCCGGCGGTGTAAAGATGAAAATGAGCTAATTCATCGTCGCCGATTTCAAGACAACGATCCGCTTTTCGCGCGTAAATCGCCGCCACTTTTCCAATTTCATCGACCAGATTTTGATCAATGCCATTCTGATTGGCATCAATGCCAAACGTTGCTTCAAACATATCAATTTACCCCATTTTAATAGCTACTAGTTGGCATTGGTGCCAACACAAAAATATTAAATGTGACGCGTCACAATGCGCACATTCTAATATTTTAATAGGCTATACCGATCCGGCGACAAAGAAAAGCTATTTTTATTAATTAATTCAGTGTGTTAATTTTTGTGGAAGGAGAT
The DNA here is from genome assembly GCF_040812015.1 of Chitinivorax sp. PXF-14. Classification (NCBI taxonomy): domain Bacteria; kingdom Pseudomonadati; phylum Pseudomonadota; class Betaproteobacteria; genus Chitinivorax; species Chitinivorax sp. PXF-14. Next base: position 29,657 of record NZ_JBFNXJ010000006.1, read on the forward strand.
ATTGATCAAAGAATGGCAAATTTCTCTTTCCTACCGCCCGCCTTTTAAAACTGAAAAACGTCAAGCTGAAAAATCAATCAAGTCATTGTTTTAGCTTGATAGTTTTAGCTAAAATCGGAGCAGACTGCACGTTAAAAATCAAAACAGAATTAAATTTGACATTTTCAATTTTTAAGCATAATAAGTTTGACTATTGTCTGCCGTCATGATTAATTAAACGAATGACGAATGTAAAAGCAAGCCAGCCTACCCACGTATATACGCTCCGCGCATATACGTGGGGCCGGCAAAGATGGCAAGCCCCCTTTGATCCCCCAAAAATCGCCGCCACGGCGGCCGGGTGGCAGGAAAAGGAAATGATCGAAGAACGCACGAAACAGCTGATAATCCGCGTCTCATATACCGAGCGCGAGAAATGGCGAGCGCTCGCCGAGTCGGAACAGCTCACGCTTTCTGACCTCATTCGCCGCCGGCTATCGAGCGAAATCGCCGGCAGCCCGCCGCGCCGTCGGTCGGGGGGCAGTAGATGCCGATTTGATTCGTGAGCTCGCGAAAATTGGAAATAATTTGAATCAAATCGCGAGGTGGGTGAACACGTATAAAAATCAAGCGGATACGCTGACAGTTCTCGTCCGACTCAACGCGTTCGAGCGCGAGATGTCTCGCCTGCTTGAAGCCCGCGAGTCCGCCGCCGATGCACATTAAATTTCTCGGGCATGGTCGTGGCGACGCGCGACGAGCGATCAACTATTTGCTTGCGTCACACGACCACCTCGGCCAGCCACGCGCCCGCGCCGGTGTCCGCGTGCTGCGCGGCAACCCGCAGCTAGTCGCCCAAGTGGCGAACAGCTCGAACAACGCCTGGCGCTACAGCTCCGCCGTTGTCGCGTGGGCCCCCACCGACCGGCCGACCGCCGCACAGATAGAAGAAACACTGAATGGCTTCGCCAACGTCGCCTTCGCCGGCCTCGACGAAAGCCGTTTCAGCTGGACCGCCGTTCAGCACATCGACGACGACGGATCGACTCATATCCACATCATCACCGCGCGCGTCGACCTTGAGACCGGGTTGTCATATAACCCGGCCCCGCCGGGCTGGGAATCAGCGTATGACCCGCTCCGCGACAGCCTCAACCACAAGCACAGCTGGGCCCGGCCGGACGATCCGGCGCACGCTCGAACGCTACAACCAGGCGCGCTGGCATCTTTGCCACATCGAGAACTGAAAGTGGTTTTACATCGCCTGGTGACGCAGCAGATCGAGGCCAGCTTGATCGTCGATCGCGCCTCTCTTGTCAACTATCTCAGTCAAATTGGCGAAATCACGCGCGAAGCCGATGACTACATCAGCGTGCGCCCGACCGGCGCTGAGCGGCCCGTGCGATTGAAAGGACTTTTCTATGAACGACACTTCGACCCAAGCCATCTCGCAAAGGCTGATACAGCGAGCGGAGAAAGAGCGCCAGGCGATCGAGGAGTTGACACGGAAGCAGCTGAACGAGCTCGAGAGCGGCTTGACGCAGCTATCGAACGCCGCGCTAGCTACAACCAGGAACGCTACGCAAGCCGCTCACACCGCGCTGACGCAGCATCAACGAGGCTTGTCAGCGATGTTGACGCAACAGCAGAACCTGCTCAATCAACAGATCCAGCAGAACAATCGAAAGCTGATTTGGCTGATGAAAATCCCATTGCTGACAACATTGCTGGCCTGCTTGGCGGCCGTGCTGTTGACCTGGATCTGGCTACCAGCGGAGCTATTTTCAGCGACGACAACGATTCGAAGCACGCCGAGCGGGAAGTACTTGATCATCACCAACCCGGGCTGGACGACCTGTCAATTACAGAGCAACGGACCGGCGCAGCCCTGCCGGCGGATCCAATAACAGAAGAGAGGAAATCGAATGTCAGACACTTTGAAGCCTGGCGCCGTGGCACAACTGATCGTAGCCGAATCCGAGTTGGCCAAAGAATTAGGCCAAAGCGCATGCCTGTCCTGTCAGCATCGCGTGATGTCGCAGTCCATCGAAAACGAGGTGACGCTGTTCTGTCGCGCGCTATTTCGCGACTTGCAAATCTCTATCACGCGCTGCACCGCTTACGCACCCGATTGAGACTTCTAGATGACCGAGCTAGAACAATCCTTGAGCTTCGCGTTGGCGGAGCTGTCGACGCAGTACAACGCGGACATGCAGCAGCTGCTGCAGCAGAATCAGCAGCTGTCGAATCGAGTCTTCAGCTTGGCCGAGCAAATCGACAGCTTGAGCGCCAAGCTCAACGCCTTGAACAAAACGCTGATCGAGCTCGCGGAAGGCTGAAAATGCAACGTGACGATGAGTTGCGCCGGTTCAAAACCGACATCAACCTTGTCGAGTTCGCGCAATCATGCGGTTACCAGGTCGACCGCCGCGAAAGCAGCCGGGCCTCAGTTGTCATGCGAAGTGGTGACGACAAGATTGTGATTGCGACCGACCAGGACGGACACGGCATCTATTTCTCGATTCGCGATGATCGTGACAATGGCAGCATTATCGATTTCGTGCAGCGCCGCGAGCATATCAGTCTCGGCCAGTTGCGCAAGCGTCTGCGCATCTGGTGCCCTTCGTCGTCGACCTATCAGCCACGCCTGGCAGGTGCTACGAGCAAGCCACAGGCATCGACACGCGATCGACAGCGCGTGGCCGTGGCCCTGGCGCAAGCGTCATTGGCCAGCGATGGCCACCCCTACCTCGAACGCGAGCGCCAGATCGCCCGCACCACGTTGCAAGACCCCCGTTTTGCCAGCGTAGTCCGCATCGACGCACGCGGAAACGCAATTTTTCCGCACCGCGATGCAGATGGGTTCAGCGGCTTCGAAATGAAAAATGCAGACTTCACCGGCTTTTCGGCCGGCGGTTCCAAGTCGCTTTGGATGTCCGCAAACATAACGGTAGCCGACAAGATCGTAATCGTCGAGTCCGCGATCGACGCGCTGAGCCTGTCACAGATGAATCCAGATGAGGCCAGCGCCGGCTTCATCAGCGTTGGCGGCGCGATGAACGATGAGCAACGTGAGTTGTTGCGGCGGCTGCTCACCAAGGTGGCGGAGCGCGGGGCACAGATCCTGATCGGCACTGACAACGATGAGCCTGGTCACGCCCTGGCCAAGCAGATCCACGACCTGGCGCCAGAAGGTGCGGCGGTCGGCCGGCTGAAGCCGACGGCAAAAGACTGGAATGACGAGCTGCGCGGCGGGCGGCGGATGGTCAAGCGGCAGCCACGTTAATTTGTTTGTTTATTTGTTTCTCGCCTCGAGGTGGCCGGCCCTGACGCTGGCAAGTGAGTGCCGGAAAACAGATGTTTTCCGGCCTATCAGGCGGTTCTAACTTCGTCGAGCAGATCGGGGTGGCGATCCAGCAGCTTGAACAGCTTGACCAAGGCCAGCGGCGGCTTGGTCTTGCCGTTTTCGTAGCGAGAGAAGGCATTGATGCCGCCGCCAAAGATTTCGGCAGCTTCCCGCTGGTCGAGGTCGAGCTTCTTGCGCACATTCATAATGAAGCCAGGGTCGACGATGGCCGCGTTCACCTGTTTGGAGAAGGCGCTCATTTCTCGCATGACGCGGTTCGATTCCGCCGCGTCCAAGACAGACTCGGCACAGGCCGGGCAGAAATCGCCCGTCACCGCTGCGATGACGGTGGTTTCGCCCTTGTAGGTATAGGGCAGGTCGCGCGTGTCGTGGATCAGCTCCGCCGCACCGCAAACAGGGCATTTCATGGTCATAGCTCCTTGAAGGACACGATCAGCACGTCATCAATGACCGTTAGCTTCAGGTACACATCGCCCGCCTGCGTGCTGGGGCGGTACACGTCCTGCCATACCGTGTGATCGGCATGGGTGGTCATGCTCTTGTAGAAGTCCGCCGGCGTCAGTGCCATCACAACGTCCAGCATGTCGGAGAAGGCAAGCCCCAACTCGTTGGCGCCGACTCGCGCCGCATGCGTGGTGCGCACCTTGCCAGCCTCTACCAAGACTTTGACGACTGACAGCTTGCAATGCGGGGTTCGTTTCTCCATAGACACACCCTAACCTAGTTGGTTTATTTTGGCAAGTTGGTTAGCTTCGGAGATTTCGGCGGTTCCGCCTTATCCATGGGGCCATCGAACGGCGTGCTGAGGACAACTTCCAGAAAGCGGCTGCTCGATCGCACAATACGTGAACGCCTTCGTAGTCGGCGTTCCGAAACTCACAAGTCAGGTCGACCTAATCGCTACCTGTAGCGGCTCGATAACATCGGCCACTATAGTTAATGGTAACAATCGGAACTGTCTGCTGGAATCAGGCTAGCCCAGTTTGCGGGCAAGGTCTTCCGCTCGAGGATGATAGTACCGCTTCAGCATCCGCAAATCTCTGTGCCCTGTTACGGCAGAAAGCTCCAGGACATTTGCTAGCTTTTCTGCAAGTCTTGACGCTGCCTCGTGCCGTAAGTCGTGAAAGTGAAAATCGTCCATGCCGGCACGGTCTACTGCCCGCTCAAAGCCCTTTTTCAATGCGTTAGGGGTGACGGGGAAGACGGTGCCAGAGATGGAGCGAGGTATGGCCCTTAGCGTTTCCACGGCTCGCCGTGACAACGGTACGTCACGCGAATCCCCGTTCTTGGTATCCGGTAGGTGCGCCACCTGGCGATGAAGGTCAACATTCTCCCAGCGGAGTGCCAAAATCTCACCACGGCGCATAGCCGTTTCTATGGCAAAGACCACGATTGGCTTTACCCATGGATTCCGGGTGCCTCCACCATAAGTGCCATCAGGGCGACGAGGTGCTTCATTCAACGCCGCCATCAATCTGGCTTCTTCATCACCGACAAGGCGCCTTTCGCGACCTTTCGGCTTGGGGGGGCGTCGAATTAGTTCTACCGGGTTGTCGATGTGGACGCCCCATTCCTTGCGGGCCTGGCTGATCACAGCGCTAATGATATCGATTTCTCTATTCACCGTTGCCGATGATACGGCTTTAAGGCGCCGGTCGCGCCATTCCGCAAGGAGGACGCCAGAGAGCGCCGACATCTTCGCCTTGGCAATGTCGTCGCGCAATAAAACATCGATCTTGATGGCTTCGATCGGCGCACACTTCTTGGAGGGCGTGATTTCGCGCTGGTACCGCTTCAGTATGGCGGCAAAGGTATTTTTGTCGGCCTCGCGACGATCGAGGAAATCGCCTGTATCCATTTCGCGCTCGACTGAGCGCGCCCACTTTTCTGCGGCCTCCTTGGTCTCGAATGTTCTGCTCTGTGACGGATATCCGTTGCGTCGAATTTTAACTTGCCACTGATAGTCGCCGCGCTTCGTGATTGTGGCCATCCTGTATGCTCTCTGTCCCAATTATGTCCCAATAATTCTACTTTTCCGTATAACTCATTGCAAATATTGGGCATGCTTGAGCGTTCGGGACGTAGAGGCCGGAGGTTCGAATCCTCTCACTCCGACCAGACACAGTTGAGTAATCAACGACAAAAACCGCATGGTTCGCCATGCGGTTTTTGTTTTTTGTACTTGCCGTAGCCGATGGCGCAGTTTACTCCGGAAGTGGGGCGGGTAGCCCGGCCTGCGCCAGTTCAAACAGTTCGCGCTCTTCGAAGCGGACGTGCGCGTTCATCAATTCCGCAAACTGCATTAGCGTCGTTGCATCGGGTGTCTGCAACAGTTGCCCCAGGCGGCGCAGTTCCGCGTGTTCGACGAGCGTACGCGCGACGGCTGCCTGTTCGCCCGAACACGCCAGCGCCGGCAGCACGTCGCGTTCCTCGCTATCGAAGTGCGCCGCCAGCTCGCCGGCCAGCCAGGCGACGATATGTTCGCTCAATGATCGGACCGCGCTCTCATCACCCGACACGGCTGCCAGCCTTGCATCGCGGGCCAGTTTCAGCGCGTGGTGATGTTCGCGGGACAGCGTTTGCAGTGCGGGGTGCCGTTTCATCGTGGTTCACCAGTAGTTTTCGAATGCCATCTGCCCTGGGATGCCGCGCCTGGCGGTGGCAAAGCCGCGGGCGAGCAGCTGGCGGCGCAGCGCGGCCGTCAGCTCCGGGTTGCCGCACACCATCACGCGTGAATCGGCCACCGAGAGCGGGCCCAGGCGCCGCTCCAGCCGGCCATCGTCGAGCAATAGCGGGATGCGTGCGGCGAATAGGCCGACGCCGGGCTCGCGCGTGACGATTGGCACATACTCCAGCCGGGTGCCGGACTGCAGCGCTTGCTGCTGTAGCGAGGCGATGTCATCCCGGTAGGCAAGTTCGGCATGGTGGCGCACGCTGTGGATCACGATCAGGCGCGAGAAGTGTTGGCAGAGGTCGGGTTCCTGCAGGATCGAGATGAAGGGGCCGAGCCCCGTGCCGCTGGCGATCAGCCACAGGTCGCGGCCAGGCGCGAGTTGGTCGAGCGTCATGAAACCGTAGCTCGGTTTCTCGACGAAAATCGTATTGCCTTCGCTGAGTGTGGCCAGCCGCTCGGAAAACGCGCCGCCCGGCACGCGTACCGCCAGGAATTCGAGGTAGTCGGCATGGCTGGCGGAAACGATCGAATAGGGGCGCCAGACGGTGTTGCCCGCCGCGCCGTCGGTGAGGCCGAGCCTGGCGTAATGCCCCGGCGTGAAGCGGAAGCCGGCGTAGCGGGTGGTGCGAAACGACAGCAGGATCGGCGTCCAGTGGCGGATCGATAGCACGCGCTCGCGGGTCCACCTGTCGCCGGTGCCCGGCGGGGCGGGGGAGACTTGACCTGGCTCAGCGATGAGTTTCATGGGGGGGTACCGGTTTGCCTGTCATCCTGCGGCCCCGGAACACGCTGGCCGCCATCGTGACGACGAAAACGAGCAGCATGATCGCGTTGATCAGACCGCCTTCGCGCCTGAGTGCGAACTGCCCGTCGATGAGCCCCGCGGTACGGCATAGCAGCGACAGGTGCAGGCCTGCGAGCGGGAGATAGAAGGCCGGATGGTAGGGCAGCTTCACCCGTGCGACGGCCGGAAAGATGATTGGCGCATGGCCCATCACCATCGAGAACACGAAGCCGAGGCCGACCGCATGCAGTGCGGCGTCGCGCCATGGGTGGCCGGGCTCGAACGCGCCGGCAAGGCCGAGCACGCCGGCCAGCGCCAGCCAGGCATAGCCCCCGAGCAGCGCCAGTGCGATGAAACGGGTCAGGCCACGTTGCCTTGCGTTGCGCCGGGCGATGTCGTGGCGCACCAGCCACACGGCCAGCGCCAGCAGGCCCGCGGCATAGAGCGTCAGCCCAGCCGGCAGCCAGAGGCTCAGGGTGGCGCCCGCCAGAATGACGGCGACGATGACAACGAAGGCATGCTGTGCCGCCGTTGGCGTGGGCAGGAAGCGGGTCAGCTCGAGCCGCTCACCGGCGATGGTCAGGATCAGGAAGGCCAGCCACCACGGGATGGCCGGCAGGATATTGCCCGACACGAGCCAGGCCAGGTCGCCGATCAGCCAGCACAGCGCACCCAGGGCCAGTACGGTGGTGAAGACGGCGCGCAGTTGCTTGACGACGAGCAGGCTGCCGGCGAAGAGCAGGCTGGCCGCCAGGATCAGGCCGAGTTGCGCCACGATGGGCGGCAGGCCGGCCAGCAGGCTTAGGCCCGCGAGGCCGGCAGCGGCAGGGGCCGCGTAGGTCCAGCCACGGCCGAGTGCAACTGCGCGTTCGAGACTGATCACGGTGCCGAAGAAGGCGCCGATCATCAAGGCGCCGTGCTGGCCGGCCTGCGCCGCGGCGATGTCGGGCACGCCCCAGGCCAGCCTGGCCAGCCCCGCAAGCACGCCGCCCAGCAGCGACAGCATGCCGAGCGCCAGCAGGGGGAGGCGGTACGCGGGGCGCAGCTTGGTCATGATCGGTTTTCCGTGTGCTCAGTGAGTGTCGGCCTGTGCTGCCTTGCCGATGCGTACGCGCCAAACGTCGGGGCCGTTTTCCAGATAGTCCCAAGTGAATTGCCCGTTGGCTTCGGCCTGGAATTGATAGAACAGCGGCTTGGGATCGTGATCGTTGATCAACAGCAGCGCCTCGCCAGCCCCGAGCTGGTCGAAGGTACCGAAGATCAGCGGGTGGCGTTCGCGCGGCGGAATCGGGCGAACATCGATGGTGGCGTTGAACGTGGTGGCTTCGCTCATGTTTCAGGCTCCTTGCGGGTGGGACGAAAAGCTGGCGTCAGCTGCGCCAGCCGAAATGCTGCTTGCTGTCCGCGCTCATCATCGCGGGCGTCCAGGGTGGTTCCCACACCAGATGCACGCGGATATCGCGGGTTTCGGGGATGCCGCGCGTCAGCGCCGCTTCGACATCATCCATGATCATTTCGCCCATCGGGCAGGCTGGCGACGTCATCGTCATTTCGATCAGGATGTGCTCGGGGAGCGACTCGATGCGATAGACGAGCCCGAGATCGACGATATTGACGCCGACCTCGGGATCGATGACCTGGGTGAGCAGATCGCGGACGCGTTCCTGTTCCTGCTTGGCATCATCGGCTTGAGTGGTCATGGTGTGTTCTCATCTAAAGATGTATTATTTATGTGGCTTTAATGTATCACCGCGCGAATCTTTAAGCAATATTTTTTATACATCTTATTGGGTGCGACTCATGAAACTCACCACCTTCTCCGACTACACCTTGCGTGTCCTGATGTTCCTCGCCGTGGAGCGCGGGCGCCTGGCGACGATCCCGGAGATCGCGGCGGCTTATGGCATTTCGGAGAATCACCTGATGAAGGTCGTGCACCAGCTGGTGCGCGGCGGCTTGGTCGAGTCGGTGCGTGGCAAGGGCGGGGGTATCCGGCTGGCGTGCGCGCCGGAAACGATACGGCTCGGCGCGGTGGTGCGAGCGAGCGAAGGGGCGGCACCGATCGTCGAATGCCTGTCGGGCGAGCCGGGCGCCTGCTGCATCGCCCCGGTATGCCGGCTGACGGCGGTGCTCGTCAAGGCCTTCGAGGCGCTCTACAGCACGCTGGACGACTATACGCTGGCGGACCTGGTGGCACAGCCGCAAAGCCTGCAGGCCATCCTGATACGCCAGACATGACAAGGCGGCCACAGGGGGCCGCCGGTTGCCATTGGTTAAACGGGCTACAGGCCGCCGAACAGCGGCAGCAAGACCAGTGCCACGAGAATGGCCCAGGCCGCGCCACCCGCCGACAGGGCGCTGTAGGCCAGGTCCATCGACTCGATGTCCTCATCGGTACCGAACATCGACGGCAGGCCGTGATAGAGCACTGCAAACGAAGCGACCAGACCCAACAGGGCGCCCACGAGGTTGAATGCCAGATTCGGCACGAACAGCACCAGGCTGGACAGCCACAAGGGCAGCGCTGCACTCGCGGCAAGCAGGAAGCTATCGTGATACTGCGCCTTCAGCCCCTTGGTGCCGGCGATGCTTTGCAGCACCCAAGCCATCAGCGGCACGGTTGCCAGCTCGGCGACCAGGAACAGCGAAGCCGCGTCTTCCCAGCGCGTCAGGTCAGAGCCCGCGCTGTAGTAACTGCCATTGGCATGGCCCGCATACAGGATCATCAGCGCGGGCAGCAGCGAGAACGGCAGGACGAGCTTGAGCATGACGCTGATGACCGTGGGTGGTTGCCGGTGCAGTTCGTCCCAGCCATCGTGAAAAGAGAACATCATTCTGGGATAAGCAGACAATTTCACAACTCACCTCCTGTTCGTGACTGGGCTGCGCCGCGTGGCGCACGATCCGGGTGGCGCTACAATGCCGCCGCCCCGTATTTGAAATGTATCACGCTATGATATTAAATCAAGAAATGAGTTCAATCCTCCACGCCGATGTGTTCGAGAAACACGATTACGAGTTGCTGTCGGAATTTCGCTACCAGTTGCGGGTCTTCCTGCGCTTCAGTGAGGAGGTGTGTCGCGCGCACGGGCTGACGCCGCTGCAATACCAGCTGTTGCTGCATGTGCAGGGCTATCCGGGGCGCGACTGGGCGACGGTGGGGGAGCTGGCCGAGCGCCTGCAGTCGCAGCACCATGGCGTGGTGGCGCTGGTCAGCCGGTGCGAGGAGCTGGGCCTGGTCGAGCGCCGGACGGGGCAGCGCGACCGGCGGCAGGTGGAGATTCACCTGACCGGGCTCGGGCGCCAGCATGTGGCCGAGCTCGCTGCCCTGCATCGCGATGAGATCCGGCTGTTGCGCGGCAAGCTGATGCCGCCGGATGTCGATGACGCTTGATGTGGCGCATGTAATACACAAGGCCCCGGCAAGATGCCGGGGCCTTGTGTATCTGGGTCTGGCTGACACCAGGCGACCAGTGGGCGGGCCGTGGGGCGACGCCCGCTTACTGCTTGAAGGCTTCGATGCCGATGTTGATCACGACCTGGTCGCTGATCGCCGGCACATAGGCCTTCATGCCGAAATCGCTTCGGTTCAGCGTGGCGGTGGCGTCAGCCGCGCAGACGGGGGTCTTGGTCATCGGGTGGCTGGTGCAGGTGAAGCTGGTGACGTCGAGGCTGAGCGGCTTGGTGACGCCAAGCAGCGTCAGCTCGCCATCGACCTTGACCAGCTTGTCGCCGTTGAAGGTCAGCTTGGTCGACTTGTAGTTCATGGTCGGAAATTTTTCCGCACTGAAGAAGTCGCCGCCGCGCATGTGTTCGTCGCGCTTGGCCCAGCCGGTATCGATCGACTTGGTGTCGATGGCGATGTCGATGCTGCCGGTCTTGGCGTCACGGTCGAGCAGGATCTTGCCATCGCTCTTGTTGAAGCGGCCATGGACGGTGGACAGGCCCATGTGGTTGACCGAGAAGTTGGCGTAGGTGTGGCTTGGGTCCGGCAGGTAGGTTTCCTGGGCGGCAAAGGCGGGGGCGGCGATCAGCGCCGACAGTGCGCCGGCGATCAATGCGTGCTTCATGTGTGCTCCTAGTGGGTAAGCGTGTTGCTGGGGTAAGGGTTATTTGGCCGGCGCCAGGCTCAGGCGAACCTTGACCTGCACGTCGTCTGCCACGGTATCGGTATCGGCCCAGTCGCCCTCGCCAACCTTGAAGGCCAGACGTTTCAGGGGGAAGGCGCCTTCTGCGGTCATCGCGCCACCGGCTTCCGGCTTGATGGTGAACGGCACGACGATGTCCTTGCTGACATTCTTGATGGTCAGCTTGCCGCTGACCTCGAAGCGGTTGTTGCCGAGCGGCTTGAAGCTCGCGGCGGTGAAACGTGCCTGTGGGAACAGCGGGACATTGAAGAAGCCCTTGCCGCGCGCCTCGGTTTCGCCTTCCGGGTTGCCGAGATCGATCGACCCGATGTCGACGATGATGTCTGCCTTGCTCGCCTGCGGCTTGGCCGGATCGAAATCGACGGTGCCGCTGAGCTTGCGGAAGCGGCCCTCGATGGGCGCATTCATCTGGCGGAAGGCAAAGCGCACCTCGCTCTTTGCCGGCACCAGCTGCTGGGCGGCCTGCGCGTAGCTGGCGCCGAGCACGGTCGCGCTGGCGAGGGCAATCAGGGTAAGACGTTTGAACATGGGGTGACCTTTCGTGAGGGTTGTCAGGTGCGGCGCTTGAGGCCGGGCACCATGCGCGTCAGGATGTCGTCGCGGTCGATGTAGTGATGCTTGAGCGCGGCGCCCACATGGGCGAGCAGCAGCACGACCAGGCCGTTGTTGAGCATTTCATGTGTTTCCTTGAAGAAATGCGCCAGCGACTCGTCCTTGGCAATGAAATCGGGCAGGGGCAGCACGCCGAAATAGACGACGGGGATGCCCTTGGCGGAGCTCATGAGCCAGCCCGTGAGCGGGATCAGGAACATCAGCAGGTACAGCAGGTGATGGGTTGCGGCGGCTGCGATGCGCTGCCATGTCGGCAGCGAGGCCGGTTCGGCCGGTGCGCCCATGCCGACACGGCAGGCCACGCGCAGGAAAGCCAGGATCAGCACCGTGATGCCGGCCCACTTGTGGTACGAGATCACCTTGAACTTGGTCGGCGACAGGTGCATGTCGCCCATGACCTGACCGACGATCCAGGCCGCGATGATGATGAGGGCCATCAACCAGTGCAGGCCGATCTGGATGCCGCCGTAACTGTCTCGTGTCTTGCTCATGCCATCCTCGTCATGGGTTGGGAAATGCGGTTTTCAATTGGGCCAGCATCTCGCGGAAGCCGGCCAGCTCGGTGTCGTCAAACTGCTCGAAGCCTTGGCGCAAGTGGGCGAGATGAGCCGGAAACACCTGCTCGAACATGTGTTCGCCCAACTGCGTCAGCTTCACGAAAATGCTGCGCCGGTCTTGCTGCGAGGTCTCTCGCACCACCAGCCCCTTGTCTTCCAGCCGGTCGATCACGCCGGTCAGCGTGCCCTTGGTGATCAGCGTGCGCTCGCCCAGCTCACCGCAACTCATGCCCGGTGTATTGCCGAGCGTGACGATGATGTCGAACTGGGCCGGCGTCAGGCCAAGCTCGCGGACATGGCGGCCGGAGCGCAGTTCGAAGGCTTGGTAACAACGCACGAGCTCACGTAAAACAGGCAAAAATCTCTCTCGGCTCATTGGGGGCTCGATTGGCTGAAGTGATGATAGTTGCGATTAGAACAATTCAGCAAACGAGAAGTTCCGACTAATTTGTTCAAAAATTCCGAATGCTTGTTATGACGGAAAGGCAATGTTAATCCGGCTCTTGGCAGGCATTGCGCAGCGAGGCAAGCAATTCAGCGGATGAAAGTCATGGTTGGCTCAAAAATATTGAATGGCAGCCAACGATGGCTGTCCCCCATGGTTATAGCCCAGGCTGATTTCAGATGAAACGGAAACGGCCGCACCAGGCGGCTGTTCCGGAAGCGTTGGCCGATGGGGCCTGGCGGCCGTGCCCTTGCTGTCCGCACTTTGCCACTGCTGCGCGATCAAGGCCCGTGCGCGTGGATTCATGGCGGCGAGCTGGCTGAGGGCAAGGGGCATGCAGGTGAGCAGGTGAGCAGGCCGGCGCGTTGCGCGCGTCCGTTGGCGATGGGCGGGGTCGATGGGGCCGAGCCCGCTGAGATGTGGCGGCTGGAATGGGCTGACGGCCCGTCAGGCCGGCACGGGGAGTGCCAATACGGATGAATCAGGCTGCCGCCACGACGCGGTTGCGGCCTTCGTTCTTGGCGCGGTAGAGCGCCTGGTCGGCGCGGATCAGCAGCGCGTCGAGCGTGCCGTCGCTCGCCTTCAGCGTCGTCACGCCGATGCTGACGGTGAAGCGCAACGGATCGCCCTCCTGCAGCGGGATGCGCAGCGCTTCGATCGCTTCGCGTAGCCGTTCCGCGACCTGTGCTGCGTTCGCTGCACCGGTTTCTGGCAGCAGCAGCCCGAACTCCTCGCCGCCGAGGCGCCCGATGACGTCGATCTGCCGCATCGTGCGCAGGCAGCTGCCGGCCAGCGCCTGCAGCGCCATGTCGCCGACCGGGTGGCCCAGGCTGTCGTTGATGCGCTTGAAATGGTCGATATCGAGCATCAGCAGCGACAAGGGGTGGTCGAAGCGGCGTGAGCGCTGGACTTCTAGCGCCGCCTTGGCCATGAAGCCGCGGCGGTTGGCAAGCCCGGTCAGGCTGTCGGTCAGCGCCTGTTGCAGCAGCGACGCCTCGAGCTGCTTGCGCTCGGTGATGTCGTTGATGGCGATGAGGATGCTGTCCAGCCCGTTGTAATGGGTGATGTTGACCGAGACCAGTGCCCAGAAGCGGGTGCCATCCATGCGCAGCAGCTCGGTCTCCTGGTCGCGCAGGCTGCCCTGCTCGGCGAGCAGCTGGCGCACGCGGTCGCGCTCGCCTTCCTCTGCGAAGTATTCGAGCACCGGCAGGCCTTCGAGCCCATCTTGCGTGGTGCGGAACAGCTCGCGCGCGCGCAGGTTCAGGTAGAGCAGCGACCAATCGTCCGGGGCGACGATGATCAGCGGGAAGGGGGCCGTGCGCGTGATCAGCCGTAGCTGCTCCTCGCTCTCGCGCAGCTCCCGCTGGCTTCTGATCAGCCGCGCGGCCGTCAACTGGTCGCGCCAGAAGATGTAGGCAATCGCCAGCGCCAGCATCAGCAGCAGGGTGTTGAAGCAGGCGTAGATCCAGGCCAGCCGGTACCAGGTGGCGAGCTCATCGTCGAGCGACAGGCCGACGATGGCGATGAACGGATACTCCTTCACCACGCGGTAGGCCGTAATGCGCTCCACGCCGTCAACCGGCGACGTGGTGATGTAGCTGCCTTCCCGGCTATGCTCCACCTGTTCGCGCAGGGCGGTGTCGCTCTGCAGCGCGTGGCCGATCAGGTCTGGCCGGGAGGGGCGGCGCGCGAGCCAGCGCAGGTCGTTGTCGCGGATGGAGACGAACCCGTGCCGGCCGACCGAGATCGGCTGGATGGCCTGGTCGAAATAGCTGCTGTTCAGGCTGATGATCACGGCGCCCATGAACTGCCCGTTGTTGATCAGGCGACGTAGCGCGACCACGCCGTAGTCGCCGTGGCCCAGCGGCAGCACGCCCGAAACCACCGTCGACGAGGCTTCGAGCTGGCTCAGCTTCTGCATGTCCGCGGTGCCGGCAAGCGAGGCCGGTGTGGTGGGCAAATGCCGGGCGGCCGCGAGGACGTGGCCATCCTTGCCGATGACGAGGATGTTGCGCCCCTGCGGCAGCGTCTTCAGCTTTTCTCTCAGCGTGGCTTCAAGCTTGGCCGAGCCTTGCAGATCGTCGACGTTCAGTTCGTCGGCGATATCGATCAGCACGAGATCGACCTCATGGATGACGATCGCCAGCTGCCGTTCGAGCAGCGCGGCGAGGTTTTCCACTGCGGTACGGGAGCGCGACAGCGTCTCGCGATAGGAACGCTCCAGCATGAACAGGGTGGAGCCGCCGATCATCACGACAAATATCACGAGCAGTGCGATCACCATCCAGCGTGGCTGATGGGCGTGGGGGATGGGCTCGGTATTCGCTGATTGAGATGTGGGCATCGTCAGGAGATAGGTGAGACCCTATCTACTATAGCCGACTAGGCCTCATGCATGCCCGAAAAACAGGTAGGCCACGCCTACCGCGGCGGCGAAGCCGACCAGGTCGGCAAACAGGCCGCAGGCAGCGGCATAGCGGGTATTGCGGATGCCGACCGAGCCGAAATATACGGCCAGCACGTAGAAGGTCGTCTCGCTCGATCCCTGGATGATCGACACCAGCCGGCCGACGAAGGAGTCGGCACCATGCGTCTTCAGCGTATCGAGCATCATGGCTCGCGCCCCGCTGCCGGAGAGCGTCTTCATGATGCCCGTGGGCAGCGCATCGACCCAGCGCGCGTCGAAGCCGGTGCCCGCCACGGCGGCGCGCAATGCCGATATCGCCAGCTCTAGCGCACCGCTGGCGCGCAGCAGCGCAATGGCGAGCAGCATGGCGATCAGGTAGGGAATGATGCGTACCGCCGTGTCGAAACCGCCCTTCGCGCCTTCGACGAATGCCTCGTAGACGTTCACCCCCTTGAGCCAGGCGCCACCGACGAAAACGACGATCAGCGACATCAGCAGCAGATGGCTGACCAGGGCCGAGCGCGCCTGCATTTCCAGCGCCGTCATCTGCATGAACCAGGCCGCTGTGCCGCCGATGAGCAGCGACAGGCCCACGAGCCAGGCCAGCACCACCGGGTCGAACAAGGGCAGGCGCTGGATCAGGCCGGTGACCAGCACGCCGGCCACGGTGCCGGCGAACGAGGCAAGCAGGATCGGAATGAACACATCGGCGGGGTTGGCCGCCCCCATCTGCGCACGGTAGGCGAACACCGTCACCGGGAACACCGTCACCGCCGCCGTATTGATCACGAGGAACAGGATCTGCGCATTGGTGGCCGTCTCCTTTGCCGGATTCAGCTCCTGCAGTTCCTGCATGGCCTTGAGGCCGAGCGGTGTGGCGGCATTGTCGAGGCCCAGCATATTGGCGGCGATGTTCATCGTCATGCTGCCCAGCGCCGGGTGCCCGGCCGGCACCTCGGGGAACAGGCGGCGGAACAGCGGCGCCAGGAGCCGCGCCAGCTGCTGGATGTAGCCTGCCTTTTCGCCGATGTTGAGGATGCCGAGCCACAGCGTCATCACCCCGGTCAGCCCGAGCGCGATTTCGAAACCGGACTTGGCGGAATCGAACATGGCGCGCGTCAGTGCGCCGAAGATTTCCTGCTGGCCGAACAGCGTGGCCTGGATCAGCGCCGCGACAAAGGCGATGAGAATGAAGCCCGCCCAGATGGCGTTGAGCATGATGTGGTTCTTTCTGTCGGCGCGTCGGGGATGTTGGGTTGGCGTCTCGGTCGCGGCGGTGCGGAGAGGCGGGCCTTGGGGAGCGCGAGGCAGATGATAATCGATTCCTTTCCGCGCGCGCGATTGCCGGGCCCGCGCAGGCGCCCCGGTAGCCCTCGCCTGCGGGCCAGTCAAGCCACGCCGCATCACCTTGTCTGCGTGGGACGGTGTGCCGGCGCGGCGCAAGGCGGTCGCCCCGGCGGCAATGTTCAGTTTTGGTTCAGTGGCCCGCGCCTATGCTCTGCACAACGATAACGAATCCCTTCACCGAGGAGACCCAGATGAACAAATCGATCGCCATTGTTGCCAGCCTGTTGAGCCTGTCCGTGGGCAATGCTTTTGCCGCCGATGCGTCGGCGTTTTCCGACTATGCCCGCGTGAAAAGCGTCACGCCCGAATACGAGCGCGTCAACACGCCGCGCGACGAATGCCATAGCGAATACATCTCGTCCGGCTCGCGCCGCGACAGCGATCGCGGTGATCGCAGCTACGGCGGCGCCGTGATCGGCGGCCTGGCCGGCGGCGTGATCGGCAACCAGGTCGGCAAGGGCCATGGCCGCGAGGCCGCCACGGCTGCCGGCGCGGTGATCGGCGCTCTGGTCGGCGACCGCGTGGACAACGGCGACAACCGCTACCAGCGCGACGATGAGCCGCGCGAGGTGCGCCGCTGCCGCCAGGTCGACGACTGGAGCTCGCGCCTGACCGGCTACCGCGTCGTGTACGAATACGGCGGCCACCGCTATACCACGGTGATGCCGAACGACCCCGGCCGCCAGCTGCGCGTGCGCGTGTCGGTCGAGCCGGAATGAGTGCCGGCGCACGTATGCGCGGCTGCCGCAGCGTGCCGCGCGCCTGCTAGAATGCGGGGCTATACCCGTTTGCACGAATAGAGGACTTCTCCCATGCGCTTGACCGGTCTGTGCCTCGCGCTCATTGCCAGCCTGCTCGTCGCCGAGCCGGCGTTTGCCGCCCGCATCAGCCGCGACGAGGCGGTGGTGCGCGCCCAGAAAGCCACGGGCGGCGGGCGCGTGCTGGCGATCGACAAGATCGAACGCAACGGCCAGGAGGTGTACCGCGTTAAGGTGCTGACGGCCAAGGGCGAGATTCGTGTGGTGCTGGTCGATGGTGATACGGGAGCAGTCGAATGAAGTTGTTGATCGTCGAAGACGAACCGCTGCTGCGCGAGTTCCTGACCCGCCAACTGGTCAAGGAAGGCTTCACTGTCGAGGCCGCCGCCGATGGCGCCGACGGCCTGTACCTGGCGGGCGAATATCCGTTCGACGCGGCGGTGATCGACCTCGGCCTGCCTAAGCTGTCCGGCATCGACCTGATCAAGCGCGTGCGCGCCGACGGCAAGACCTTGCCGATCCTGATCCTGACCGCGCGCAACCGCTGGCAGGAAAAGGTCGAAGGCCTCGAAGCCGGGGCCGACGATTACCTGACCAAGCCCTTCGAGTTTCCCGAGCTGCTGGCCCGCGTGCGTGCGCTGCTGCGGCGTTCGGCCGGCACGGTGCAGAGCTCGCGTCTCGAGTTCGGCAGCATCGCGCTCGACTGGGCGGTGCAGAAGGTGTGGCGCGGCGAGGCCGAGCTCGACCTGACCACGTTCGAATACCGCATGCTCGAATTCCTGGTGAAACACCGCGACAAGGTGGTGGCCAAGGATGAACTGGCCGATTACCTCTACCCGCATGACGAGGAGCGCGACAGCAACGTGATCGAGGTGATCATCGGCCGCCTGCGCAAGAAGCTCGATCCGGACGGCACGCTGCAGCCGATCGAGACGCTGCGCGGCCGGGGCTACCGCTTCGCGCTGACCTGACGATGACGGCGCCACGTTGGCTGGGCTCGATCCGCTTCCGCATTTCGGCCGCCGCCACGATCGTCCTGCTGGTATTCATGGTGCTGACGGCGCTGACGCTGGAAAAGGCGTTCCGCGAGAGTGCCATCGAGGCGCGCCACGAGCGCCTGATCGGCCAGCTCTACCTGCTGCTCGGTGCCGCCGAGCTCGATCCCAAGGGGCACATCGAGATGCCGCCCCAGCTCAACGAGCCGCGTTTCAGTTCGCCCGGCTCGGGGCTCTACGCCAATATTGCCGACCTCAATGCCGATACCGAGTGGCAATCCAACTCGACCGTCGGCCTCGATATTCCGTTCGAGCGCGCGCTCGTGCCGGGTGAGCAGATCTTCACCGAGCGCCGCGACAAGGCCGGCAAGCCATTCTTCGTGCTCGGCTACGGCGTCAAGTGGAAGGTCGGCAAGCGCCACGTGGTGCTGACGTTCAGCGTGGCCGAGGACGAGACCGAGTACAAGGCGCTGCTGCGGCGCTATCGCGGCGCGCTGTGGGGCTGGCTCGGCGGCATGGCCGCGCTGCTGCTGCTGACCCAGTTCGTGGTGCTGCGCTGGGGCCTGACGCCGTTGCGGCGCGTCACGCGCGAGCTGCGCGAAGTCGAGACCGGCGAGCGCGAACGGCTCGGTGGCGATTATCCCGATGAGCTGCGCGGCCTCACCACCAACCTGAACGAATTGCTCAATCGCGAGCGGGCCCAGCAGGAGCGCTACCGCGCCGCCATGGGCGACCTCGCGCACAGCCTCAAGACACCGCTGGCGGTGCTGCGCAACGCGGTGAGCGACAACGACAGCAACCTGAGCCACACCGTCGAGGAACAGCTCGGCCGCATGGACCAGATCGTGCAATACCAGCTGCAGCGCGCCTCCACCGCCGGCGCCAGCAGCCTGCAGCCGCCCTTGCTGCTGAAGCCCGAGATCGAGAAGATCATCACCTCGCTGACCAAGGTGTACGCCAGCAAGGCCGTCAAGCTGACACTGCAGATGAAGCCCGACGCCCAGGGCCGCATCGACAAGGGCGATCTGTACGAGCTGCTCGGCAACCTGCTCGATAATGCCTGCAAGTTCTGCCGGCGCCAGGTGCAGGTGTCCGTCGATGCCACGCCGCGCAGCCTGGTGCTGCGGGTGGAGGATGACGGCCCCGGCGTGGCCGACCCGAAGGCCATCCTCGCGCGCGGCGGGCGTGCCGACGAGCGTGCGCCGGGTCACGGGCTCGGGCTGTCGCTGGTCAGCGATATCGTCAACGCCTATGGCGGCCGGCTCGAAGTCGGGCGCAGCGAGATGCTCGACGGCGGCCAGTTCGTGGTGTACCTGACGGCCACCGCGGGCGCATGAAAAACGGCCACCGCGGTGGCCGTCCGCCGTGCCGTGACGGCGCAAGCTGCGCGCCGCCCCGCCCGGATTGGCGCACTTACAGGCTGCGCAACTGGTCGATGTGCTGCTTGTACCACGAGGTCGAATCCCAGAACAGCGTCCAGCCGACGATGTCCAGGTGGTCCCAGCCGTCCATCAGGCCCTTGTAGTTCCACTTGCCGACTTGCGGCACGCCGCCGCCCGAGATGTCGTTGACCACGCTGCCGGTTGCGCAGAAGCCGGCGCCACAAGCCTTGATCGTCGGTGCCTTCATGGCGCGGGTGTTGACCACGCCGTCGCTCTTCCACCAGCTCGAATCGATGACCGGGTAACCCGCCTCGTTGCGCGTGTAGTTGCCCATGAAGCCCGGGTCGTGGAACGCCGAGATCAGCACGTTGGCGGTCGGCAGCGCATATTCCCAGCCTGTCAGCGCGCCGGTGAAGCTCGACCTGGTGGCATAGCTGAAGTAGTACACGTTCGGCTGGTCCGCCACCCAGGCGTTGAGGTCGGCCGCGCCCTTGGGGCTCAGGTCATACGGGCTCAGGTCCTTGACGTTCTTGTTGTTCCACAGCGGCGAGGCCATCACGCGCGACACGTAGCTGCCGAAGGTTTCCCCCGCTGCCTTGGGCGCGATGTCCCACTGGTCCATCTTGAAGTCGTAGACATTGTCCGTGGTCGCGTCGCTGGCGCCGGCGAGGCCGCCGATGCCCACCACCAGGCCCTGCACGAAGGGCACGTAATCGGTGATGATGTTGGCCAGCGTGGTGCCGTCGTTGGGCGACGAGATCGTGGTCACGCTCTTCACCCAGCGGCTGCTGACCGGTGTGCTGCCGAACAGGCCCGCGTTGTTGGGCGCACCGTTGGCTGCCAGCATCTGCACCAGGGCGCGCGTGGTCTGGCCACCCATGCTGTGCGATACCAGGTGCACCGGGTGGGCCGCGTCCCATTGCGGGTAAAGCCCCGGGAAGCAGCGCCCGTAGCGGCTGTGGCCGTGCGCCTGGGCGTGGGCCGAGCCGTAGTCCACGCAGCCGCCCTTGATCTGGTAATAGAGCTCGGTGGCGCGGTCCCAGTTAGAGCTGAACGGGCCGACCACGGCGGTATACACCTTCTGGTCGGCATATTGCGCTTTCACGGTCTCTTGCAGATCGGTCAGGCCGCCCCAGTATTTGTAGCCGAGCGCCTCGTTGCGGCCGAAGCCGGCAAAGCCGTGCACCAGCACCACCGGGTAGTTGATGGCCGCGAATGCCGGGCTGGCGACCGCCGCCATGCCCGAGGCCAGCACGAGCGCCAGCGTCAGGCGCGAAAACGTCTGTTTCATCTCCATCTCTCCATCTACAGGTTTGAATCACGAATGATGTGTCGTGATCAAAGCCCATCGGCGGGCGGGGCATTGGCTCCGTTCACGGCGACGGCCGCATCATGCCGGGGGCCTGTGCGGCAAATCCCCCGGTGGTGACGCTTGCGACTGTGCGTGAATCGGGCATCTGGCCGCGATGGCTGCTTGGCTCATCGCGGCACGGCCCTCTGTGTTCTGACATGTCCAGCCGGCTGGCCGTATCACGACGTCCAGCCCCTCAACGCCGGTATTCCGGCAACTGCCATGTTGTGATGCGCGCCGGGTTAGCACGCAGTAACCGCTTTCGTTCGTAAGCGAAAGGGTTTGCCGTGTTTTTAGATTGATTGCTCTATTTTGTGCGATATTGTTTTCAATATCAAATACATATGTTTGCGGTTTTGCGGAAACGAAACACCCCTTGTCCTGCCTGGACAAAACGGCTTTCGGGTATGCGGGGGGAGGGGGCCGGCACGCCTTGTGATCAGGCGTGCCGGCTGGCTGCCGGGGTCAGTTGCTGAGAATGACGGGCAGCGTGATGGAGAACGTCTGGTTGTTGCCGGTGCTGCTCTTGACCTCGATCTGCGCCGTGACGCTCTCGGTCGTGCCGATCGCGGCGGTGCACTGCGCCGGGCTCAGCTCGCTGCTCCTGGCTAGCGTGAACGGAAAGATCGTGGCGCCCAGCGCGCGCGTGGCGGGCTTGGGCGCGCCATTGCCGACGTTCAGCGTGGTGACGCCCTGCAGCTGCATGGTCTGCACATCGCCGGTCTTGGAGAAGGTCACCGTGCTGTCGGCCGGCAGGATATTGCTGTTGACGTCGCGTGCGTACAGCGCCACCGTCGTCGGCAGCCCGCTGCAGCTGACCGGAACCGGCGTGGCGGCGAGATCGGGATAGCCCGCGCCGCTCTGGGCAAAGCTCAGCGTCGGCACATGGCCCGAGAACACCACGGTGGTCTGCCCGAACACATGCATCAGCTTCGATGTCGAACACAGCCCCGAGCTCTGCAGGCACAGGCTGCCCTTGTACTGGCCATCCGGCCCGTCGTAGACGCCATTGCCGTTGAAGTCGATCGGGACATCGACCCCCGCCGTGTAGACGCGGTCTTCATTGTTGTCGAGAAATGCCTCGCCGACACTCGTGCTGTTGCCGTTTACGTCCTTCATCTCGCTGGCGCTGTCGAGCACGATATTGCCGTTCTTGTCGTAAAAGCTCTGCTCGCCGATTGCGTAGGCCGTGATCTGCACGCGGCCATTGCTGGCGCGCGGCTGCTGCGAGAACAGGCTGACGTTGCAGCCGCTGTCGACGGTCAGGCAGGTGCCGGTGCTGCCGTTGCCGATGCGGCCGCCGTTGCTGATGAAATTGACCGAGGTGCCATCGGGCACCGGGTTGTTGAAATGGTCGGCCAGCCGCACCGTGAGCTTGTACTCGACACCGTCTACGTCCCACGCATCCTGATTGAAGGCCTCGACCGACAGCGAGAAGCTGTCCTGGTCGGCAATGCCGGTCGATACCGAGAGCCCGCTCGACTGCGTCGACAGCCCGCCGCTGCTGGCGATCACGCGCACCGGCGTCGGCAGGCTGCCGGACAGCACCGTTGCCACCGCCTCGCCCTGCGCATTGCTGATGCCCTGCGCCGTGGCATTGCCGTTGTCGAAACGCAGGCCGCCGGCGGTGGTGCTGAGGCTGAAGTTCACCGCCTGCCCGGCCACCGCATTGCCCTGCGCATCGACGAGCTTGAACGTGACGCGCGCCGATTCGCTGCGCTGCGCCGAGCCATAGCCCTTGAGCGCGATCACGCCGTCGGCCGGCGCCACCGCGCCGTATTGCAGCGATACCCCGCCCGGCGCGGCCACTGCCAGACCTGCCTGCTGGGCCTGTGCCACGCCATCTATCGTCGCCGTGATGGTGTCGGTGGCGGCGCAACCCTTGTCGGTATAAGTGGCGCTGGCCACGCCGTTGGCGACCGGCGCGCTGGCATCGAGGCTGGCCTTGCCCGAGTCGGCGCACACTGAGTGGAAGTTAACGGCGACGGGGGAGGTGACCGGCTGGCCGTTGGCGCTCACCGCGATGCTGACGCCAGTTGTGCCATAGGCCGACAGCGCCGCCGTGCCGAGCTGCAGGGCGCCAAGCTGGATGCTCGTCGCGCCGATCTGGTAAGCCAGGCTCTGCGTCACGGTGCTGCTGCCCACGCTGGCCGACACGGTGATGCGCGCGGCGCCCTGGGCCTTGATGTCCACCGGGCTGACGCCGATCCTGGCCGTGCCCGAGGCATCGGTCAGCACCGTGCCGCTGGCCGGCGAAAATTTCACCAGCGCCGCATCGGCCGAGAAGGTGACGATCTCGTTCGCCACTGGCCGGCCGTTGGCATCGGTCAGCACCGCCGACACGGTAGCCGGCTGATCAACCGAAAAGGTCGTGCTGCTCAGGCTGGCGACCACCTTGGGCGTACCGCTGCTGCCGCTGCCGCCACCACCATCGGGAAACGGGCTCGGGCCCGAGCCGCCGCCACCGCAGGCGGTGAGCAGCAGGCACAAGGCCAGCGTGGCGAACGGGCGCTGGGCGGGAAACTCGGAGCTGTGCGCTGGGGGTCGGGTCATCTTGTTCTTGGTCTGGGTTGAGGTGTTCGAATTCTAGACCGAAGCGCGCATGTTTGGCTGTCGGCGTGGTTACAGCCGGTGGGTTGGCACGGTGATCGCACCAATTAGAACAATGACATAGAGCAATGGCACTAAATTTGCTTCATGCAGGGCCGGCATTGCGTTTTCTACATAAATCGAAAATCAGGGAGAAATGATGAAACAGCGAAATAGGGTTGCGCTACTCGCGTTGGTGATGGGGCTGTTACCAGTGGCAGCAAATGCCGTCGACCTCAGGAGTCAGTATCGGCTTGAGGTTGTAAGGAATATGGCTGGTCAAGTAATTTCTAGTAACAGTAGCAGTTATGCCGATCTAGTGTCGATTAACAATAAGGGGCATATCGCTGGGAATCTTGTAAATAACGGCACTTACGCGGGAGCTTTTTGGGCCAGCGAAAATAGCGATGGCAAATGGAATGTAGTTAATCTCCCATTTTTGGATGCACGAGGCGGGAACTATAACCGCGTTAATGCACTGAATGACAATGACCAAATGGTTGGCTACTCGACAGAATGGGCCTCTTCCTCAAATAGCAAGCAGCATGCGGCGGAATGGTCGTTGCTAAGCGATGGCCACTTTTTGACTACGTCCTTGCATCAAGGTAACTTCCAAAATACAAGTACCGCGAGCGATATTAATAATCTCGGGCAAGCTATTGGTTCTTCCTTTCCCCCTGGTGTACTGAGTCCTACTATGTTGACCGCCGGCTTTAATCCGACGCCGACAAATCCAGTTCCAACCGAGGGATGGGCAATCGCAAATAATGACATGTATGCAGGGTTGACAAAGATCGGCGGTTCTTCGAGGGGGTTTATCGTCGACCACAATGGCATTCATACAGATATCGGTATTTTCGGCAAAGCTGCAACAGCTATCAATGACAATGGCTTGGCGACGTTCTTTGACTCGATTGATTACAACAACAACCATGTTGCCTATGATTTACGATCGGCAGCGGTGTTGAAAGCTGGTGTGGAAGGAGCGATAACGCATGCAATGGGAAGCAATGCCTCTAGCAGCATTGTTGGCCAGTCTTTTGTGAACAATCGTGGGCATGCATTTCTCACGCAGAATGAGGAAACATGGGACTTGGACCAAATTTTCTCTACTGGTGCAGGTCAACCGGGATGGTCCCATTTGGAAGCTGCGACGGATATCAACGATCGCGGCGTGATCATTGGGACTGGCACGTATTTGGATACGAATCATCGCACAATTGATAAAGCCATTTTTGTCCTTACCCCCGTCCCCGAACCCCAAACCTACGCCATGCTGCTGGCCGGCCTGGCCGTTGTCGGCTGGCGCGCACGCAGTCGCCGTCGCGGTTGATTCGCAAGCAAGCCAAAAAACAGCCGGGCATGCCCGGCTGTTTTGATTACGGCACCATCCCCGCTCAGGCGGGCTTGCGGAACACGATCCTGCCGCCTTCGGCGTCGACCACGATCATGTCCTTGGCGGCAAAGCGGCCGCTCAGGATTTCCTTCGCCAGCGGGTTTTCGATCTCGCTCTGGATCGCTCGCTTCAAGGGCCGCGCGCCGTACACCGGGTCGAAGCCGGCCTCGCTGATCTGGTCGAGCGCGGCGTCGGTGACGTCGAGCCCCATTTCCATCGCGTTGAGGCGCTTGATCAGGCTGGCCAGCTGTATCCTGGCGATGGCCTTGATATTGGCGTTGTCGAGCGCGTGGAACACCACGACCTCGTCGATGCGGTTGATGAACTCGGGGCGGAAATAGCCCTTCACCTCGGCCAGCACGGCGAGCTTGACGACCTGGTAGTCGTCGCCGGCCATGGCCTGGATGTGTTGCGAGCCGAGGTTCGAGGTCATCACGATCACCGTGTTCTTGAAGTCCACGGTGCGGCCCTGGCCGTCGGTCAGGCGGCCGTCGTCGAGCACCTGCAGCAGCACGTTGAACACGTCCGGGTGCGCCTTCTCGACCTCGTCGAGCAGGATCACGCTGTACGGCTTGCGGCGTACCGCTTCGGTCAGGTAGCCGCCTTCCTCGTAGCCGACATAGCCCGGCGGCGCGCCGATCAGGCGGGCAACGCTGTGCTTCTCCATGAACTCGCTCATGTCGATGCGGATCAGGTGCTCTTCCGAGTCGAACAGGAAGTTGGCCAGCGTCTTGCACAGCTCGGTCTTGCCCACGCCGGTCGGGCCGAGGAACAGGAAGGAGCCGTAGGGCTTGTTCGGGTCGCCCAGGCCCGAGCGCGAGCGGCGGATGGCGTCGGAAACCAGCGTCACGGCCTCGTTCTGGCCGACCACGCGCTGGTGCAGCACGTCTTCCATCTTGAGCAGCTTCTCGCGTTCGCCCTGCATCATCTTGCTCACCGGGATGCCGGTGGCGCGGCTCACCACCTCGGCGATCTCTTCCGCGCCGACATGGGTGCGCAGCAGCCTGGGCTTGCCCTGGGCCTCGCCCTCGCTGGCCTCGGCCTGCTTGAGCTGGGCTTCGAGCTTGGGCAGCTCGCCGTACTGGATCTCGCTCATCTTCTGCCAGTCGCCGCGGCGGCGGGCCTCGTCCATCGCGCCCTTGAGCTTGTCGATCTGCTCGCGGATGGCCTGGCTGCCGAGCACCTGCGACTTCTCGGCCTTCCAGATTTCCTCGAGGTCGGCGTATTCCTTCTCGAGCTTGCCGATTTCTTCCTCGATCAGCCCCATGCGCTTGATCGAGCCTTCGTCCTTTTCCTTCCTGATCGCTTCGCGCTCGATCTTGAGCTGGATCAGCCGGCGGTCGAGCTTGTCCATCACCTCGGGCTTGGAGTCGATCTCCATCTTGATGCGCGCGGCGGCTTCGTCGATCAGGTCGATCGCCTTGTCGGGCAGGAAGCGGTCGGTGATGTAGCGATGGCTCAGCTCGGCCGCGGCGACGATGGCCGGGTCGGTGATCTCGACGCCGTGGTGAATCTCATACTTTTCCTGCAGGCCGCGCAGGATGGCGATGGTGTCTTCGACCGAGGGCTCGTCGACGAGCACCTTCTGGAAGCGGCGTTCGAGCGCGGCATCCTTCTCGATGTACTTGCGATATTCGTCGAGCGTGGTGGCGCCGACGCAGTGCAGCTCGCCGCGTGCCAGCGCGGGCTTCAGCATGTTGCCGGCGTCCATCGCGCCCTCGGCCTTGCCGGCGCCGACCATGGTGTGGATCTCGTCGATGAAGACGATGGTGTTGCCTTCATCCTTGGCGAGGTCGGTCAGCACGGCCTTCAGGCGTTCCTCGAATTCGCCGCGATACTTGGCGCCGGCCAGCAGGGCGGCGAGGTCGAGCACCAGCACGCGCTTGTGCTTGAGCGACTCCGGCACTTCGCCGTTGACGATGCGCTGCGCCAGGCCTTCGACGATGGCGGTCTTGCCGACGCCCGGCTCGCCGATCAGCACCGGGTTGTTCTTGGTGCGGCGCTGCAGCACCTGGATCGCGCGGCGGATTTCATCGTCGCGGCCGATCACCGGGTCGAGCTTGCCCTGGCGCGCGCGCTCGGTCAGGTCGAGGCAGTATTTCTTCAGCGCCTCGCGCTGGCCTTCGGCGTCCTGGCTGCCCACGTTGGCACCGCCACGCACGGCGTCGATGGCGGCTTCCAGCGATTGCCTGGTGGCGCCGTTCTCTTTCAGCAGCTTGCTGGTGTCGCCCTTGTCTTCGAGCAGGGCGAGCAGCAGCAACTCGCTGGCGATGAACTGGTCGCCGCGCTTCATCGCGAGCTTGTCGGTGAGGTTGAGCAGGTTGCCGAGTTCGCGCGAGACGCTGATCTCGCCGCCAGTGCCCTCGACCTGCGGCAGGCGCTTGATCGCGGCCTCCAGCGCGGTCTTCAGCGGCGGCACGTTGACGCCGGCGCGTTGCAGCAGCGAGGGTATGCCGCCCTCGCTGTCGTTGATCATCGCCAGCAGCAGGTGCGGTGCCTCGATATAGCTGTTGTCGTTGGCCAGCGCGAGGCTCTGTGCATCGGCCAGCGCTTGCTGGAACTTGGTGGTGAGCTTGTCAAATCGCATGCGTCGTTCTCCATTGGGCAGGCGCCAGGCAGATCGGACGGATCGAGGCACCCAAATCGTTCATGCAAAACTAGATGGGGGAGTCCATTGCCTTTTCAAGCCATTCCGGTTGACTTTGGTCAACCATAGGCCACTATTGCGGTCAATGACAGGCGGGAAGCGCCGGCGCTAAGCTGGTGGCTGATTCCGCACCCCTGGTGGCAGCTTTGGACGCAACGCGCGACATCATCCATTTTTCACACGCCAACGGTTTTCCGGCCGGCAGCTACCGCAAGCTGCTGGGCGATCTGGCGCGCGATTTCGAGGTCGGCTTCATCGAGACGATCGGGCACGACCCGCGCTACCCGGTCACCGATGGCTGGCCGCACCTGATCGAGCAGCTCATCGATACCCTGGAGACGCGCTACGACCGGCCGGTGATCGGCGTGGGCCACTCGCTCGGGGGATTTCTGACCTTCCTGACTGCGGTGCAGCGGCCGGACCTGTTCAAGGCGGTGATCCTGCTCGACTCGCCCATCCTGGGCCGACTCAAGTCGGCGGGGCTGGCGCTGGGCAAGCGTTTCGGCTTCATGGAGCGCATCACGCCGGCCGGGGTGTGCCGCACGCGGCGGGCGGAGTGGGCATCGGTGGAAGAGGCCCACGATTATTTCCGCGCCAAGCCGCTATTCCGCCATTTCGATGCGGATTGCCTGCGTGACTATGTGGAACACGGCACGGTGCCGACTGCGCAGGGGGTGCGCCTCAAGTTCGACCCCGGCATCGAATACTGGATCTATTGCCATCTGCCCCACACCTACCCGCGCTACCGGCATCAGCTCAAGGTGCCGGCGGCCTTCATGGGCGGCCGGCATTCGCACCTGGTGCACGCGCTCGACATCGCCAACATGCAGCGCCACCATGGCATCCGCTGCACGCGCGTGGACGGCAGCCACCTGTTCCCGATGGAGTACCCGGAATTGACGGCCGCTACCATCCGCCGGCTGCTGGCCGAGATGCTGGCGCCGGCAGCCGGCGCGCGGGCCGGCTCAGTCGGCTGAGTCGGCCCACTCGAAGCGGGCGCGCTTCACATTGCAGAGGATTTCGTAGGAGATGGTGCCGGCGCGCTTGGCGACGGCATCGACCGGCACGGTCTCGCCCCACAGCTCGACCTCGCTGCCGACATGGGCATCGGGCAGCTCGGTCAGGTCGACTGCCAGCATGTCCATCGACACGCGGCCCAAGAGGCGCGTCAGCCGGCCATCGACAGCTACCGGCGTGCCGGTGCCGGCCAGGCGCGGGTAGCCGTCGGCATAGCCGCAGGCCACGGTGCCGACGCGCATCGGCTTGTCGGCGACGAAAGTTCCGCCATAGCCGACGGCCTCGCCGACCGGCAGCTCACGCACCGAGATCAGCCGGCTCATGAGCCGCATCACCGGCCGCAGGCCCAGCTCGGCCGCTGAGCGCTCGGCGAATGGCGACGAGCCGTAGAGCAGGATGCCGGCGCGGCCCCAGTCGCGGTGGGCGCGCGGATGGGCGAGGATGCCGGCCGAATTGGACAGGCTGGCTTCGAGCCCCGTGCCGCGCGTGGCCTGGTCGAAGCATTCGATCTGGTGTTCGGTGGTTGGCAGGTCGAGCTCGTCCGCGCTGGCGAAATGGCTCATCCAGTGCAGTTCACCAACCTTGCCGCTGGCTGCGAGCCGCTCGCGCATCGCTTGCGCCTCTGCCGGCAGGAGCCCCAGCCGGTGCATGCCGGTATCGAGCTTGAGCCAGGCATTGAGCGGCCTGGCTACCGGCGTGGCTTCGATCATTGCCACCTGTTCCGGTGTGGAGACGGCGAGCCATAGATCGTGCTCGTTGACCAGTGCGAGCTCGCCCGCTTCGAACACGCCTTCGAGCAGCAAGATCGGCTTCTGAATGCCGGCCTCGCGCAGCTGCAGCGCCTCTTCGATGCAGGCCACGGCAAAGCCATCGGCCTCGCCCATCAGCGCACGGGCGCAGGGCACGGCGCCATGGCCATAGGCATTGGCCTTGACCACGGCAAGCACGCGCCCGGCGTGATGGCGCCGGGCCACGCGGTAGTTGTGGCGCAAGGCGCCGAGATCGACGATGACGCGTGCTGGTCTCATGTTTCGGTCTTGATCGGGGATGGGGAGGGGCCGGCCGTTGCGGCCCGTCAGATACCGGCGCTATCGCACCGGCGAGGTGGATGCTGCCGCGGTCCAGGCCGCGGCAGCCATGTTACCAGAGCCTAGCGGCTTTCCATCGCGTGCGCGGGCTGCAATTTTGCCGGCGCAGCCTGGCTGGTCTTGCGATAGCGCGCCATCGACAGGCCGTCGCTGCTGATTTCCGGCGTGCGGCCGGTGATCAGGTCGGCCAGCAGGCGGCCCGAGCCGCAAGCCATGGTCCAGCCCAGCGTGCCGTGGCCGGTGTTGAGCGACAGGTTGGCATACGGCGTGGCGCCGATGATCGGCGTGCCGTCCGGCGTCATCGGGCGCAGGCCGGTCCAGAAGGTTGCGGCTGCGATGTCGCCCCCCCCCGGGAACAGGTCGTTGCACACCATTTCGAGCGTTGCACGGCGTTTCGGGTTCAGGCTCAGGTCGTAGCCCGACAGCTCGGCCATGCCGCCGACGCGGATACGGTTGTCGAAGCGCGTCAGCGCGATCTTGTAGGTCTCGTCGAGCACGGTCGAGACCGGGGTGCGGGCTTCGTCGCGCACCGGGATGGTCAGCGAATAGCCCTTCACCGGGTAGACCGGCAGATCGAGGCCCAGCCTGGAGACGAGCTGGGGCGAGTAGCTGCCGAGCGCGACGACGTAATGGTCGGCCTTGAGCACGACATCGCCGACACGCACGCCGGTGATGCGGCGGCTATCGCTCATCAGCTCGTCGATGTCCACACCCCAGCGGAAATCCACGCCCAGCTCGGCCGCCATGCGCGCGAGCTCGGTGGTGAACAGCTGGCAGTCGCCGGTTTCGTCGTTGGGCAGGCGCAGGCCGCCGGCGATCTTGTCGCGCACGGCCTTGAGCGCCGGCTCGGCCTTGGCGCAGCCGTCGCGGTCGAGCACTTCGAACGGCACGCCGCACTCCTTGAGCACCGCGATGTCCTTGGCGGCGCCATCGACCTGCTCCTGCGAGCGGAAGATCTGCAGCGTGCCCTGGCTGCGGCCCTCGTAGCCGATGCCGGTGTCGGCACGCAGCTGGCGGATGACATCGCGGCTGTATTCGGCGAGCCGCATCATGCGGCCCTTGTTCTCGTGGTAGCGCGGCTCGTTGCAGTTAGCCAGCATCGCCAGCATCCACTTGAGCTGGCGCAGCGTGCCGTCAGGGCGGATCGCCAGCGGGGCGTGCTGCTGGAACAGCCATTTGATCGCCTTCAGCGGAATGCCGGGCGCCGCCCACGGCGCGGCGTAGCCGGGCGAGATCTGGCCCGCGTTGGCAAAGCTGGTCTCGAGTGCCGGGCCGGGCTGACGCTCGACGACGGTGACCTCGCACCCTGCCTTGGCCAGGAAATACGCGCTGCTCACGCCAATCACACCACCACCAAGAACCAGAACCTTCATGTCGCCGACTCCGCTAAAAACCATACAGTGATAAGGCGTAGTATATTGATGATGTGTTGGTGTTATTTGCCAATGATGCGTGTTGATTTGGTTGAAATGCTGGAAAAATTGTTTTAATGGAGTGAAAAATGAGAACTCGCCATATCGGCGTCAGGGAACTCGACCGCTTCGACCGCAAGATCCTGCGCATCCTGCAGCACGAGGGCCGCATCCCGATCACCGAGCTGGCCGAACGAGTGGGCCTGTCCGCCACGCCGTGCAGCGAGCGCGTCAAGCGGCTGGAGCGCGACGGCACCATCATGGGCTACTACGCGCGCCTCAACCCGGTCGCGATGGATGCGGCATTGCTGGTGTTCGTCGAGCTCAGGCTCGCCAGCAAATCGGACGAGATCTTCGAGGCTTTCAAGCGCGAGGTGCTCAAGCTGCCCGAGATCATGGAGTGCCATCTCGTCTCCGGCGATTTCGACTACCTGATCAAGGCGCGCATCGCCGATATGTCGCTCTATCGCAAGCTGCTCGGCGACATCCTGCTGCGCCTGCCGGGTGCCACCGAGTCGCGCAGCTATGTGGTGATGGAAGAGGTGAAGGAAGGCCTGGAGCTGCCGATCGCCGACTGAGGCCGGCCGCCGCAGCGCGCGCTCAGGCCAGCAGCTCGAAGCCGAACAGCTGCACCAGGCGGCCGTTTTCCGGCGTGCTGCCGAACACATCGCTGATCGAGTGGAAGAAGTGATGGCGATAGAACACCAGCCGGTTGAAGCGCATCGGCACTTCCAGCAGGGGCTGCCAGCCTTCGCGCCGCGCCTTCAGTCGATTGAATTCGGCGACCTGCCCACGCGGCAGCCAGCGGTGCTGGAAGGACTGGAACGAGGCATAGCCGGCCGCCCCGACCTGCTGCTGCGTCGGCCGTTGCTCCCAGCCCGTCTGCTGATGGCGCCAGAACGTCGTGCCGCCCTGGCAATGCTCGGGCAGGCTCAGGTAGAGCACCGCCGCGAACTGGTTGAAGGCGCTGCCGCGCTCGTTGTCGACATGAATGTCGGTGCGCGCGACCGAATCCGCGAGGCTGACGCGGAACACGCCGTTGTCCGGCGAGCGCCATTTGATCGGCTGGCCCAGTGCGCTGGCGATGCGTTCCATGATGGCCTGGCAGGGCTGGCCCACCGTTTGCAGGCCCGGATAGTTCTGCCCGGCGTAGCGTGATGCCTCGAAATCGAGGGCCAGGGCCTGCTCGCGGTAGGCTAGCGGGTCGATGAGCAGGTCGTCGATGATGTGCAGGTCGCTTGCTTCTTGGAAGCCGTCGATGTCAGCCTGGCTGGCAAGGCCGGACGAGGGAATGTCGCCGAATCGCAGCCGGCTGCTGGGGGGCGTGTTCGCCGCCGGCCGCGCAAAACCGAGGTTCGAGCGCTCGCGCAGCGCGGGTTGGCGCCGCACGGCTTCGTGCCAGCTGGCGACGGCTGCCTCCAGCCGGTTGCCGCGATATTGCTGCTCGGCCAGTTGCGCGAGCAGCCCGGTATTGGCCGGCGCGGCCGCATGGGCGGCTTCGAGCCAGCTCAGCGCCTGCTCATCCATGCCCTGGGCCTGCGCTAGGCCGGCGGCGGCACTGAGCGCGGCCGTGTCGCCCGGCGCGAGGGCGATCACGCGGCGGTATTCATCCAGCGCATCGAGTGGCGCACCCGAGCTGGCCAGCGCCTGCGCCAGGTTGAAGGCATGGCCGCGATGCCCGGGGCTGCGCGCGCAGGCTTCGCGCATCAGCGCAATGCCGGCCTGCGGCTGGCCCAGTTGGAACAGCGCGAGCCCCTGGTAAGCCTGCGCGTCGGCGTGGCCCGGTGTCAGGCGCAGCGCCTGCTGGTAGGCGCCGATGGCATCGGCGGCGCGGCCCTCGCGGTGCGCCGCCAGGCCGAGTTCGATCCAGTGGCGTGAGCGGTCTGCGGCGGGGCTCGCGGCCCCGTTGCTCGATGCTGCCTGACGTCGTTTCTTTTCACCCATGATCGGCCCTGGCTGGTTTGGCGTGGCCATTCTGCCATGGGGCCGCACGGGCTGGAATCGGTGGCGCTACCGAGGCGCGGGCAGACGGGAATCGTGGGCGATGCCGTCGGCGACGGTCGGGTAGCGCGGCACCCAGCGCAGCCCCTTGCGCGCGCGCAGGTTCGACAGCCGCCGCGATTCATCCATGAACGACAGCATTGCCGGCGACAGCTGCTGCGCGGCCTGCTCGCGCGGCAGCCGTGGCGGGCGCGGCAGGCCGAGGTGGTCCGCCACCGCGTCGAAATAGTCGGCCATCCTGAGGCGGTCGTCGTCCACTACGTTGTAGACGCGCCCGTTGCGGCCACGGTACAGCGCGGCCACGGCGGCACGGGCCAGGTCGTCGGCGTGGACGTGGTTGGTATAGCCGTCCTCGGCGGCCAGCAGGGCCGGCAATCCGGCGCGGATGCGCGCCTCGGGCAGGCGGCCGGCGGTATAGATGCCGGGCACGCGCAGGATGCTGACGATGGCCCCGCTGCGCCGGCCGAAAGCGCGGATCTGCCGCTCGGCATCGAC
Source organism: Chitinivorax sp. PXF-14 (assembly GCF_040812015.1). Classification (NCBI taxonomy): domain Bacteria; kingdom Pseudomonadati; phylum Pseudomonadota; class Betaproteobacteria; genus Chitinivorax; species Chitinivorax sp. PXF-14. The sequence continues at coordinate 63,108 of NZ_JBFNXJ010000006.1, forward strand.
CCGGCGTCGGGCGCGATCGGTGCTTGGGCGCGGGGTGCGGGTTTCGTCCACCCAGGCGCCGCCACAATCGCCGTAGACGCCGCTGGTGCTGATGTAGACCAGCCGCTGTGGTAAAATCTCGCCTTTTGTCAACGCGTTAAGCAGGCGGCCCGTGCGTGGGTCGCGGGTGCCCTGATTGGGCGGCGGCGCGAAGTGCAGCACGCAGTCGGCAAGGCCGGCGAGGCGGCCCAGGCTGGCCGGCGCATCGAGATCGCCGATGACGGGCACGATGCCCGCGGCGCGCAGCTGCGCGGCTTTGGCCGGATCGCGGATCAAGCCCAGCACGCGCTGGCGTGGGGGCAGCAGGGCGGCGACGCGCAGGGCGATGTCGCCGCAGCCGATGATGAGAATGCGTTGCATGGGCTACAGTTTAAATGAGTTCGCGCGGCCCGCGCCGCGCCGAAGTAAGGATCAGTGAAACATGTCGTTTAAGGTCACCGTCAAGCCGAGCGGTCACGAGTTTGTCGTCAACGAGGGCGAAACCATCCTGGAGGCCGCGCTGCGTGAGAGCGTCATGCTGCCCTACGGCTGCCGCAACGGCGCGTGCGGTGCCTGCAAGGGTCGCGTGCTCGATGGTCGCGTGAGCCACACCAGCTATGCCGAGAGCAGCCTGACGGCAGCCGAACTGGCCAGCGGCATCAGCCTGTTGTGCAGCGCCCGGCCGGAAACCGACGTGGTGATCGAGAGTAAGGAAATCGGCGCCATCAAGGACATCCAGGTCAAGAACCTGCCCTGCCGTGTCGAAAAGATCGAGAAGGTGTCGCACAACGTCGCTGTGCTCTACCTGAAGCTGCCGGTGAACGAGCGCCTGCAGTTCCTCGCCGGCCAGTACATCGACATCGTGATGAAGGACGGCAAGCGCCGCAGCTTCAGCCTGGCCAACGCGCCGCACGATGACGGCTTCCTGCAGCTGCACATCCGCCATGTCGCGGGCGGGACCTTCTCCGAGCATGTGTTCCACACCATGAAGCCCAAGGAAATCCTGCGCTTCCAGGGCCCGCTAGGCAGCTTCTTCCTGCGCGAGGAGTCCGCCAAGCCTGTCGTCTTCGTGGCCAGCGGCACCGGCTTTGCGCCGGTCAAGGGCATCGTCGAGCACATGATCCGGCACGACATCAAGCGCCCGACGACGATCTACTGGGGCGCCTACAACCTGTCCGACATCTATATGCACGAGTTGCCGCAGCAGTGGGCCAAGGATCACCCGCACATCCGGTACGTGCCGGTGCTCTCCGATCCGCTGCCGGCAGACAACTGGGCCGGCCGGACCGGCTTCGTCCATGTGGCCGTGGCCGAGGACATCGCCGATTTCGGCAACTATCAGGTCTATGCCTGCGGCGCCCCGGTGATGGTGGAGGCCGCCCACAAGGCATTCACCGCGCAGGGGCTGGACGAGGGCGAGTTCTTCTCCGATGCGTTCTTCCTGTCGAAAGACCTGAAGCCGGCGGGGCAATGAATGCGAAAAGCGGCAAAATCTTGCCGCTTTTTTTAAGTCCATATATTCTCGTTTGTCATAATCGGGGTCGGGTCTGTGCTCCGACTCGAATCTGACCAAACTATTGAGGAGATGGGTGTTGAAGCTGCAACCGGATGATGGGTATATAGGGCTGGCGGAGAATCACGAGTGGAGCAAGCGCTTCATGGTGCTCCAGTTCGAGGGTGGGGGTATTTCGCTGATCCCCCACGGCTTCTTCACCACCTGGCTCGATGCCGAGCCGAACTTCGGCTCCTGCCCGTTTGGCCGCTGTTCCGGCTTTGGCACCGGCTCCAGGGTCAAGTATGACAACGATCAACAGAAGCTGGTCGTCGGGCGCTTCGTCAGCGCCGGGCAGAACGTCAAGATCGTGCTGAACGGCCAGCACGAGATCCGCACCATTTCCTCCTACCTTTTCGGGCTGGCCGGCCTGCAGCAGTCTAATGTGCCCATCCTCGGCGACGTGGTGCTCGGCAACGATCTGTGGATCGGCGACGAGGCGATGATCCTGGGCGGGGCGAATATCGGCTCGGGCTGCGTGGTGGGCGCCCGCGCGCTGGTGACGCAGAACCAGGTGCTGGAGCCTTACGGCATCTACGCCGGCACGCCGGCGCGGCTGGTGCGCTTCCGTTTCTCCGAGCGCGTGCGCGAGCTGTTGCTGCAGCTGCAATGGTGGGACAAGCCGCTGTCGTGGGTGAAACAGCACAACGACAAATTCCTGACCTTCCTCACCGAGGACGAAGGCCGCGCGATCGAGATACTCAACGAGCTGATCGCAAGCAAGCACTCGGCGCAGAGCCCCTACGCCAGCCTGTCGCAGTTCGGTTTCCGGCAGACCTGGAAAGGCTGAACTCAGGATTCGGCGGGCTCTGCCGGCGGCTTGTCCGCTTCCGGGTCGAGCTCGCTTGGCACCGGCAGTTGATCGGGGGCCGTGGGCTGGTTGCCGCCATAGGTCTGGTAGTGGCGTAGCTGGTAGACGTAGGCCAGCACCTCGGCCGCGGCGGTATAGAGCTTGGCGGGGATTTCCTGGCCCAGCTCGGCGTGGAAGTAGAGTGCGCGGGCAAACGGCGGTGTGCGCAGGATGGCGACCTTGTGCTCGCGCGCGAGCTCGATGATGCGCTCGGCCAAGAGGTGCGAGCCCTTGGCCACGACCTGCGGCGCCGTCATCTTGCCGCTCTGGTATTTGATCGCCACCGCATAGTGGGTCGGGTTGGTGACGATCACGTCGGCCTTCGGCACCTCCTGCATCATGCGCTTGCGTGCCGCCTCGCGCTGCATGGCGCGGATACGGCCCTTGATGTGCGGGTCGCCTTCCGATTCCTTCGATTCCTGCCGGATTTCCTCCTTGGTCATGCGCAGGCTGCGGTGATAGTTCCACAGCTGGAAGGGGACATCGATCGCCACCAGCAACAGCATCGAGCCGACCACCACCTCCATGGTGTAGGCGATCAGCTGGCCGGTGTGGGCGAAACCGGAAAACGGCGATTCACCGATCAGGGCGAGGATTTCGCCACGCTCGCGCCAGATGACCCAGCCGGCCACGCCGCCGATCAGCATCGACTTGAGCACCGCCTTGACCATCTCGGCCAGCGCCTGCACCGAGAACATGCGCTGGATGCCGGGCAGCGGGTTCAGCTTGTCGAACTTGGGGCTGATCGGCTCCAGCGTGAACAGCCAGCCGCCCATCATCAATGGTGCGAGAATCGCGGCGATCGTCACCGCGACGAGAAACGGCGTGAACACCGTCAGCGCATCGGCGCAGATGCGGTAGAACGCCTCCAGCATATTGTGTGGATCGGCCAGCAGCTTGCGATCGAGCGTCAAGCCGTCGCGCATGATGCGCTCGAGCTCGCCGATGAACTGCGGGCCCATCAATACCAGTGTGGCAACACCGGTCATCACCACGGCAAAGGTCGACAACTCGCGCGAGCGGGCGATATTGCCCCGCTGGCGCGCTTCTTCGAGCCGTCGTGGTGACGCGGGTTCGGATTTTTCGAGGTCGCTATCTTCTGCCATGGCGGGCATGGGGGCCGATCAAGGCTGCCAGTGTAGCCGAATGACGGGCCGCGCGCCGCGCTGGCTGGGGCCGCGGCCACGGCAGGGGGCTCGCGTCGGCGGCGGTGCCATCATTGGATGCCCGGCGGCAGCCCCGCACGCGGGCACAAAGTTTCACCGGTGAAACTTGTCGTACATCGGCAGAGCCCTGTTCGTAGCGATACGAGCCTTTACGCTTGCGGCGGGCGGGCGGGCTGGCTGGTTGGTGAGCAGACGCGGCTGGATGGGCTCCCGCACGCTGGCATCCAGGCCGGCGCCCGGGCGCCAGCGCCAGAACGCTGCCGGATCAATGGCTTGCCCTGGCCGCGCAAGACAGTCCCGGTAAAATCGGCTACCATCCGCCGGTTCAGTGTATCCATCAAGGAGTAGCGGGGCTGCCATGCATCCCCGGATATGAGTAGTCAGATAGGTCTCGTTTTTCTCGCTTTCGTCCTCGTTTTTCTCAACGGCTTCTTTGTCGCGGCCGAATTTGGTCTGGTCAAGCTGCGCCAGACCCGCGTCAAGGCCATCGCCAAGACCTATGGCTGGCGTGGCCGCATTCTTGCCGAGGTGCATAGCCGCCTCGATGCCTATCTTTCCGCCTGCCAGCTCGGCATCACGCTGGCTTCGCTCGGCCTGGGCTGGGTCGGCGAGCCGGCCTTCGCCCGGCTTTTGGAGCCCGTCTTCGACTGGCTGCAGGTTGGCAACGAGAAGCTTGCCCACGGCATCGCCTTCTTCGTCGCCTTTTTCATCATTTCGTTCCTGCACATCGTGGTCGGCGAGCTCGCGCCGAAGTCGATGGCGATCCGCATGTCCGAACGTGTCGGCCTGTGGACGGCTGTCCCGCTGTACGCGTTCTACTGGGCCATGTACCCGGCCATCTGGGCGCTCAACACGAGCTCCAACTGGGTGCTCAAGCTGTTGCGCCTCGATGAGGAGGGCAGCCACGAAGCGCACTATTCGCCGGACGAGCTCAAGCTGATCCTGCGCGGCTCGCGCGAGAACGACCAGTACACCAACGAGGACTGGCGTGTGCTGGCGCAGGCGCTCGATTTCCGCGACTACGAGGTGGCGGACCTGATGCGCCCGATCAGCGAAATGGTGGCGCTGAAAGCTGAGGACGGCATCGAAGCCAATCTCGACCTGATGGTGCAGAACCGCTACAGCCGCTACCCCTATCTCGGTACGGACGGCGAGGTGAAGGGCATCGTGCACCTGAAGGATGTGTTCTTCGCGTTGCAGAAAGGCACGCTGCCCGACTCGCTGGATGCCTTGCTGCGCCCGGCCCAGATCATTTCGCCATCGATGCCGGCGCTCGAATTGTTCCGCCGCTTCCGCGAAGGAGCGCCGCATTTTGCTGTGGTGACCTACAAGGATGGCCAGCCGCTGGGCTTCGTTACGCTCGACAACCTGCTGTCGGCGCTGGTCGGCGAGATCCGCGACGAATTCCGCCACACGCAGAACGAATGGACGCAGCTCGACGATGGCTCGCTGATCGGCAAGGGCAGCCTGCCGATCTACACGCTGGAGCGGGCGCTCGGCATCGATATCGAGCCCGAGGAAGAAGATGCCGCTGATACGGTGGGCGGCCTGGTGATGTGGAAGCTGCGCGAGCTGCCGAAGGAAGGCGACCGCATCGAGTTCGAGCAGTTCGATGTCGTGGTCAAGCGCATGAAGGGGCCGCGCATCCTGATGGTCCGGGTCTATCCGAAAGACGACGCGGATATGCTGCACTGAGGTGCAGGGCCCAACGAAAAAGCCGGCTTTCGCCGGCTTTTTTCATGCGGCGAGGCATGGCGTTACGCGCCACCCGCGATGAAGGTGCGGTAGGCCTTTGCCGTCTCGGCGGGCCTTTCCACCATCGGCACATGGCCGACGCCAGGCAGGATGACCGCCCGGGTTTCCACCTGTTTCAGCCCCTGCTGCAGCACCGGCACGCTGGATATGTCGATTACGCGGTCCTGGTCGCCCCAGACGATCAGCGTGCGTGCCTTGATCTTCGGCAGCTCGCCCTCCAGCGGCAGGCGCTGCGACCACAGCTCGTCGAAGATCTTGCGGTTGAACGCGCTGTTGCCATAGGCCTTCTGCGCCAGGTAATCCTTGAAGAAGCCAGGGATGTAGGGCGGGTCGGCGAAGATCAGCTGCAGGAAATCGTCGAACCGGGCCGGGTCGTCGATGATCAGGCGATTGCTGCCGCCGTCGAGAATCTGCTTGAGCACCGGCGACAGCGTCGGGCTGTTGATGCCGGCGGCGTCGAACAGCGCGAGGCTCTTCACTCGCTCGGGGTAGGTGGCGGCGAACCAGGCGGCGATATAGCCGCCCATCGAGTTGCCGCCGATATGGACCTTGTCGATGCCCTTCTGGTCGAGCAGCAGGCGCACGCGCTCGACCTGCTGCCGCACGCCGTAAGAGGCCGCCGGCAAGCGGCTGGATTCGCCAAAGCCCGGCAGGTCGGGTGCGATCACATGGTAGTCGTCGGTAAGGTGGCGCGAAAAGCGCGTCCAGTTGTCGGCGTCGCCACCGAAGCCGTGCAGCATGACGACGGTTTCGCCGCTGCCGCCTTCGAGGTAATAGACGGTATGGCCGTCGATCTCGGCATGGTTGCGGTCGAGCCCGGACAGCGTGCGTTCGAAGCCGATGGCGGCATGGACGGTCTGCTCGGTGGAGCAGCCCGCCAATTCGAACAGGCTCAGGGAGAGCAGCAGGATGGCGAGGAAGCGCGACATGGCTTTGTCCGACAGTTGTAATGTCGGCATTGTAATGGCGCTTGGCGGTCTTGTGTCGGCCGACGTTGTATCCTGGCCGGCCTTCAACCGCTGCCGCCAGCCTTGGTGCCAGGCTGCCAGCCATCCTGGCGACGTCGGCACGACGAGGTGATGCCGTGCCGGGTCAGCCCTTGCGCGTCGCGACACGGGCCGGCATGGCCTTGGTCTCGAGTTCGCGCACATGCGGGATCAGCTTGTTGACCGAATCCAGGAAGGCGGCCGAGATCACCTTACCCTCGTTGGTGTTGCTCCAGCCCGCCATGCCGGCTCCGCCCGCGGCGCCGATCATCAGGCCGGCGGTGCCGAGATCGGTGGCGCGCGACGAGCCCTCGGCGCTGGCCAGCTGCTCGGTGGTCTGCGCATCGGTCAGCGTCAGCACCACCTGAGCCTCCTTGAATTTGACCTTGTCGGCCAGGCCGGCAAACTGCCCGATGACCGGGATGCGCGCGAGGATGCCCTCCAGGCCGCCGCCGGCATTCTGTTCGGAAAACACCAGGGTGGGTGTCAGCACATATTGCGCTTCGAGCACATTGCCGCGCGGGTTTACCGTGCTGTCCTTGCGCGTCAGGCCGGATTCCTGCAATTCCAATTCCTGCTTGGTGCCTTTCAGGCCAAGATTGCGGTCGACCACGCGGAAGCAGCCGCTCTGTTGCAACATCAGGCGAACCAGCGGCACCGGCGATTCGGGCAGATTGCCGCGGCCACTGCTGTAGGTATAGCCGTTCGGGTTCTCGACCACGCCCACCGTGGCTACCGCCGCATCGCACTTCTCGATCTTGCGCGTCTCGCCCGATGCGCTTTTCTGCCCGGCGCTGCCTGTCACCAGGCCGCCGGCGTTGCCGGTCTCGATACCGCCGGGCTTGCATCCGGCGAGGGCCATCACGGCGAGAATTGGCAGCAGACGGGTACTTGGGCTCATGGCGGGAAACTTATGTCATTTGGATGGGCGCTTATCTTAACCGATGACATGCGGGCAGGCGAGCGGCCCCGGGTAAGTAATGCTTAGTGCGGTTTCGGCGTAGGGGGGCATGGCGATGAGCCACGATTTCGCCAACAAGCCTGTGCATGTCCACGCCAAGCTGGCGGGCTGGCTGTTGATGGCGGCCATGGGCGTGTGCTAGCGGGGCGTACCGTCGCACGCGCCGCCGGCGGCGGCCCATTTCAGGCGGCATAACGCCGGCCTGTCGCTTTTGCCGGGGGGCTATCTGGTCCACCATGGGCTCGCTCACGCCGGCGCTCGGTTTCGCCCTGTTTGCCGTCAACGCCTGGAAGAATGCCGACACCGGACGCCGCGGCGAAATACGCTGGCCCGAGCAGACGCTGAAAATGCGGGGCGATGCTGGCATGCAGGTGCCCAGCGTCGAGCCTGGATATATCCGCCCGGCTACAGTTCTGCGGTCGGGATTTTTCATTCCGGCGATCGCCGCGATCGCCCCGCCTTGCCTGGCTCTCAGCCATCTTGCCTACTGCCGATTTGGCTGTGTCGACGATTATATTTTCCTGTATAAAGAAATTAGCTACCCACCCGCTGCCAGGGCCTGCCGACCGGCAAGGGGCGGGTGGCAGTATTGCGCTACCTGCATGGATGCGGGACAAGACAACAAGCTGGACAACTATTTCATGGCGCAAGCGACACAGCCGAAGCAAGTCGGGCGATATCAGATCATCAAGTTGCTGGGCAAGGGCGGGCAGGGTGCCGTCTATTTCGCCCATGACCCCAAGCTGCAGCGCCCGGTAGCGCTGAAGACCGTCCGCCTTGACCGGCAGAGCCCGGAAGCGAAAGAGGCGTTGCTGATCGAGGCGCGCACCGTGAGCCAGGTGCAGCACCGTAATATCGTCACGCTGTACGACGTGATCGAGCAGGACGACTCGCTCTACCTGGTATTCGAATATGTCGAGGGGCAGCCGCTGTCCCAGCTCCTGCGCGGTGGCCAATCGCTGGCGCCCGAGCGCGCGGTGGAGATCGCCCTGCAGGTGCTCGATGGGCTCGCCTACGCCCACGGCAAGAACATCATTCATTGCGACATCAAGCCCGCCAACATCATGATCGACGCGCAAGGCGTGGCGCGCATCATGGACTTCGGCATCGCGCGGAGGAGCGGCGACCGCAGCGAGCCATTGAACGGAACCGTGGCCTACATGGCGCCCGAGACGATAGAGGGCCAGGCGCAGGGCAAGGCGGTCGATGTGTTCGCGATGGGCATGGTGCTGTACGAGATGCTGGCGGGGCGCCCGCCCGTGTCCGGCGACAATGCGTTCAGACTGATGCATGCGATCGCCAACGAGCGCTTCCAGTCGCCCTCGGCGCTCAACCACGAGGTTGACGAAGCGTTGGATGGCATCGTCATGCGCGCGCTGCTCAAATCGCCCGACGACCGCTACCACAACGCCGACGACATGCGCACCGCGCTCAAGCAGTACGCGGAACCGAGCAGTGCCGAGGAGGAGGTCGTCGACGCCAGCCAGAGCACGCTGGAATTCCTGCTGCGGCGCATCCGCCTGAAGAATGACTTCCCCGCGCTGTCTCAGTCCATCAGCGCCATCAACAAGATCACCAACGCCGATTCGGAAAGCCTGCACGCGCTGTCCGCGGTCATCCTCAAGGATTTCTCGCTGACCAACAAGCTCCTGCGGCTGGTCAACTCGGCGGTGTACGGCCATTTCGGTGGCACGATCAGCACGATCTCGCGTGCGGTCATCATTCTCGGCTTCGAGACCGTGCGCAATCTGGCGATCACGCTGATCCTGTTCGAGCATCTGCAGAACAAGAGCCAGGCGCTGCAGCTGCGCGACGAGGTCATCCGCACCTTCTTCAACGGCCTGGTGGCGAAGCAGATCGAGCACAAGCTCGGTGGGCGCGGGGCGGAGGAAAGCTTCATCTGCGCCATGTTCCACAATCTGGGCCGGCTGCTGGCGCATTTCTATCTGTACGACGAGGCGATGGAGATCCGCCGCCGCGTACAGGCCGAGGAGATGAGCGAGCCATCGGCCGAGATCGCGGTGCTCGGGCTGTCTTATGCCGAGCTGGGCATGGGCATCGCACGGGCCTGGAATTTCCCGGAGAAGATCGTCGAGAGCATGAAGCCGCCGGCCGATCATGTGCGCGCGCCGCAGAACCAGATGGAAAGGCTGCGTGCGGTCTCCGGCATGGCCAACGAGCTGACGCGCATCGCCACCGCGAGCCCGCCCAAGGAAAAGGCCAATCGGCTGTCCGCGCTGAGCCGGCGCTTCTCGTCCGCCTTGCCGCTGAGTGAAAGCGAGCTGACGCGGCTGGTCGACGAATCGATCAAGGAATTCATTAACGAGGCAGCACTGTTCGGTGTCAACTCGTCGCAGAGCGAGGCCCTGCGCAATGCGCGCGAATGGGCGGGGCTGCCGACCGCCAGCCGTGGCGCCAGCGACGAGCCGGCCGACACCATCGAGCGGCAAATCCTCGAGACTGAGGCCGTGGCCGCCGAGCTGATGCAGGAGCCCGACCGGCAAGATGCCAAGGCGGTGCTGTCGGCGGGTATCCAGGACATCACCAACTCGCTGGTCGACAATTACAACCTCAACGACCTGCTGCGCATCATTCTGGAAACCATGTATCGCGGCATGGGGTTCGACCGCGTGCTGCTGTGCACGCGCGATGTCCGCAGCAACGCACTGGCGGCCCGCATCGGCTTTGGCCCCAATATCGACATGATACTGAAGCGTTTCGTCATTCCGCTGGGCAAGTCGCAGGATGTGTTCCAGGTTGCGCTCGACCGGCAGGCCGACATCTTTCTCAACGACGTCAACCAGGAAAACATCCGCGACCGCATCCCGCAGTGGTACAAGGACGCGCTTGGCGCGCAGACCTTCATCCTGCTGCCGCTGATCATCGACAAGAAGATCATTGGCCTGTTCTATGGTGACAAGGCGCGTGCAGGGGAGCTCCACATCCCGCCGGCGGAGCTGAATCTGCTCAAGACCCTGCGCAATCAGGCTGTGCTCGCCATCCGCCAGAAACAGATGGGCTGACCTGGGTCGGCGCACGCCTGCGTCGGCCTTTCTCCTGATCCGTCAGCGACTTGGCGCCGCACCCGGCGCAACTTCCGTTCATCAATCCGTCATCTCGCTCAGGCAATCTTGGCCAATTGGATAATGCATTTGTGCGGTGCACAAAAGTATCTTGACATTAATAATGGGCCCACTAGAATTGAGTCATGGTGCGGTGCAATATCAAGTCGTTAGTCTTTTAATTTCAAGGAAAGAGGTGTGTCATGTTCGTAACTCCGGAAAAGCTCGCTGAGCTGAACGAAGCCAGCCTGACCAAGGCTCTGCGTGTATCCAACATTGCTCTGGCCGGCATCGAGCGCCTGGTCAGCCTGCAACTCGAAGTCACCAAGGAACTGCTGGCCGACAGCAGCGAATCCGCCAAGGCTGTAGCCAAGGTCAAGGACGTACAAGGCTTGAGCTCGCTGCAGGACACGCTGGCCAAGCCGTCGCTGGACAAGGCCTTTGGCGTTGCCAAGAGCTTCTACGATGCGGCTGCCAGCACCCAGGCCGAGTTTGCCAAGGTGATCGAGGAAGAAGTCGTTGCCGCCAACAAGAGCGTTGCCGGCCTGATCGACAACCTGCAGAAGTACGCACCGGCTGGTTCCGATGTTGCCATCAACGCGATCAAGACCGCCGTTGCCGCTGCGACCTCGGCCTACGACAACGTGACCAAGGCAGCTCAAAAGGTAACGACCGACCTGGCCGAAGCCGGTGTGGCTGCTGCTACCTCGTCGGCTAAGGCTGTTGGTGCCGCTGCTGCGCCGCGCAAGAAGCCTGCTGCCGCTGCTGATGCATAATCCAGCCAGGGCGGATGCCTGATCGCTGCGCACGGCGCGGCGTCGGACAAAGAAAAACGGGCTCCAACGGAGCCCGTTTTTATTACTTCCACATTCAGGATGCGAAACTGGGTTTTCCCCTACCCCAACCTGCCAGCTGAGCAGCCCCGATCGCACATCCCATGCTTGCCCATCCAGATCGTGCATGGTGGTCAAGTCGTTATGTTATAAATTTATAAAACACTAATATTCCAAAGTCAAGGACCTGTTCCGCTCACCGCCCAGGCTCTGGAATCGTGGCATAATCGCCGCCATGGTTTCCGTCGTACGTCCCATTTCTCCCACTGCTGCTGCCACCCTGGATCGCCAGGCTTTTCTGCAGCAACTGTCCGGTCAATACGCCGAGGCCGATCTCGACTTGCTCGATCGGGCGCTGGGCACCATTGCGCCGCTGTATGAAGGCCGCAGCATTGCCAGTACCGGCGAGGCGTTGCTGCCCCATGCGATCGGCACCGCAGCCATCGTGGCGCAGCTCAAGCTCGATGCCGAGGCCGTGGCTGCTGCCCTGCTGTTTGCCTGGCCCGATTATGTGGCGGACTGGCGCGAGCCGTGCGAGCAGCGCTTCGGCACCACGATCACGCATCTGGTCGAGGGGGTGGGGCGGGTGCGCAAGATACAGGAGCTGCAGAAGCTCGATCATCCGGAGCTCAAGGCGGAAGAGCGCCATGCCCAGGCTGAGGCGCTGCGCAAGATGCTGCTGGCCATGGTGGAGGACATCCGCGCGGTGCTGGTGAAGCTCGCCTGGCGCACGCAGACCATGCATTACCTGTCCGAGGTGGATGCCGACACGGCCCGCCGCGTGGCGCGCGAGACGCTCGACGTATTCGCGCCGCTCGCCAACCGGCTTGGCGTGTGGCAGATCAAGTGGGAACTGGAGGATCTGGCCTTCCGCTTTCTCGAGCCGCAGCTGTACAAGAAGATTGCCAAGCTGCTCGACGAAAAGCGCCTCGACCGCGAGCAGTTCATCGCCGACGTGCTGCGCATCCTGCGCGGCGAACTCCAGGCGCTGGGCATCCACGGCGAGGTTAGCGGCCGTCCCAAGCACATCTACAGCATCTACAAGAAGATGCAGAAGAAGCACCTCGACTTTTCCGAGGTGTACGATGTGCGCGCGGTGCGTGTGCTGGTTGATGACATCAAGGACTGCTACACCGTGCTCGGCATCGTGCACAACCTGTGGCAGCCGATTCCCGGCGAGTTCGACGACTACATCGCGCATCCCAAGGGCAATTTCTACCGCTCGCTGCATACCGCCGTGGTGGGGCCGAACGACAAGGCGCTCGAAGTGCAGATCCGCACCTACGACATGCACAAGCATGCCGAGCTCGGCGTGGCGGCACACTGGCGCTACAAGGAGGGCGGCAAGCAGGACCCGAAATACGAAGAGAAGATCGCCTGGCTCAGGCAGATTCTCGAATGGCGCGACGAGGTCAGCGATGCCAGCGATCTCGCCCAGCAATTCAAGACGGAGCTGTTCCAGGACACGGTCTACGTGCTGACGCCGCAAGGCCGCGTGATCGCGCTGCCCAAGGGGGCCACGCCGGTCGATTTCGCTTATCACGTGCACACCGATCTGGGCCACCGCTGCCGCGGCGCCAAGGTGAACGGCAAGATCGTGCCGCTCGATACCACGCTCGAGAACGGCCAGCGCATCGAGATCATGGCAGCGAAGCAGGGGGGGCCAAGCGTGGATTGGCTGCACCGCGGCTTCCTCAAGAGCCCGCGCGCGATCAACAAGGTGCGCGCCTGGATCCGTGCGCAGAATACCGACATCGCCGTTGCCGAAGGGCGCCAGGTGTTCGAGCGTGAGGCTGCGCGGCTCGGGCTGCTCAATGTGAATGTCGAGCAGGTGGCCCAGCGGCTCGATTTTGACGATACCGAAGAGTTCTTCAAGGCACTTGGTCACGATGACATCGGCCTGCGTCAGCTTGCCAGTGCGTTGCAGACAGTAGTGGCGCCCGAGCCGGCGCCTGCCGTCGAGGCGGCCGACCTGGTGCGGCAGCCCAAGGTGCAGAAGCATGGCCAGGGGGTGCTCGTCGTCGGTGTCGACAAGCTGATGACCGTGCTCGCCAAGTGCTGCAAGCCCGTGCCGCCGGATGAGGTGGTCGGCTTCGTCACGCGTGGGCGCGGCATCAGCATCCACCGCAGCAACTGCCTCACGCTCAAGCGGCTCTCCGCCAACGCGCCGGAGCGCCTGCTGGAGGCAAGCTGGGGCGCGTCGGGCGGCAGTGTCTTCTCGGTCGATATCGAGGTGGAGGCGCACGACCGCCAGAGCCTGCTGCGCGACGTGTCGGATGCCATCATGCGCGACAAGGTCAATATCACCGGGGCGAACACGCTGTCGAAAGACCAGCGCGCTTTCATGCGCTTTACCGTCGAGGTCAACAATGCGGAACAGCTGCGCCACCTGCTGCACCTGATCCTCGATGTGCCGGGCGTGATCCGCGCATCAAGGCGTTGAATCGTAGGTAAAAATACTGGGGCGTGATGGCTTTCCTGCTTGGCAGTTTCACGGGATTCTTGCTATATTAGCGACGATTAATTTAACGGCAGGAGGAGAAGATGAACGTCAACGGTTTGAAGAGTTACAACTCCGCCATGTCGCAGGCCCTGACCCAATCCACACGGCAGATTTTCGACGATGTGCGCAAGAGTGCCGATTCGGTCGACAACAAGAAGCAGCAGCTGGCCGACCAGAGCCTGAAGAGCGTACAGGATCAGAACTCGCGTGCCGAACAGCGTAGCCGGCTGATCGATACCTACGCCTGAAGCCGCGCCCGTTTTGAATGCCGCAGAGCCCGCCCATGCGGGCTCTGCGCATTTTGGCGCTTGCCGCGGGCGGCGGTGCTATCTTGGAGATTGATCCCATCCCGCATCAAGCTGGCCGCATTGCATGCCCATGCCGCCAGCCTTCGCCGGCGTGTTGCGGCGAGTGCGCGCCAGCCCCCGTGGAGCGGATTGTTTGCCAGTCAGCCAGGAGCCAATATGTCCAAGCGAACCGAAACCGACTCGATGGGGGCGATCGAGGTCCCTGCCGATCGCTACTGGGGGGCGCAAACCCAGCGCTCCATCGAACATTTTCCGATCGGCGTTGCACGCTTTCGCTGGCGGCGCCCCATCATCCGCGCGCTCGGCATCCTCAAGCAGGCCGCAGCGCAGGCCAACGCCGAGCTGGGTGAGCTGCCCGCCGAGCTGGCGGGCTATATCGTCCGTGCCGCCGGCGAGGTAATCGACGGCCGCCTCGATGGCCATTTTCCGCTGGTGGTGTTCCAGACTGGCTCGGGCACCCAGTCGAACATGAATGCCAACGAGGTGATCGCCAATCGCGCCATCGAGCTGGCCGGCGGCGTGATCGGCTCGAAGCAGCCCATTCATCCGAACGACCACGTCAACCGCAGCCAGTCGTCCAACGACACCTTCCCCACCGCGATGCACATTGCCGTTGCGGAATGCCTGCATGGCCAGCTGCTGCCGGCAGTGGGCGGCTTGCGCGATACGCTGGCGGACAAGTCCGATGCCTACCGGGACCTCGTCAAGACGGGGCGAACCCATCTGCAGGATGCCACCCCGGTTACCCTCGGGCAGGAAATCGGCGCCTGGGTGGCACAGCTCGATTTCGCGCTGGATGGGGTCAGGCAGGCCTTGCCCGGCATTTACGAGTTGGCGATCGGCGGCACGGCGGTCGGGACGGGGCTCAACGCCCATCCGCAATTTGGCGAGCGTGCGGCGGCCCACATCGCGGCGCTGACGCAGCTGCCGTTCCGCGCCGCGGCGAACAAGTTCTTCGCCTTGTCGGCGCATGATGCGCTGGTGCAACTGTCGGCCTCGCTGCGCCTGCTCGCGAGCAGCCTGATGAAGATGGCGAACGACGTGCGCTGGCTTGCCAGCGGCCCCCGTTGCGGCATCGGTGAGCTGCTGATCCCCGAAAACGAGCCGGGCTCGTCGATCATGCCCGGCAAGGTCAACCCGACACAGTGCGAGGCGCTGACCATGGTCTGCGTGCAGGTGTTCGGCAACGATGCCGCCGTTGCTTTCGCCGGCAGCCAGGGGCATTTCCAGCTCAATGTGTTCAAGCCGGTGATGGTGCACAACGTGCTGGAGAGCATCGAGCTGCTGTCCGACGCCTGCCGGGCCTTCAACCGCTATTGCGCCGCGGGTATCGAGCCTAATCGGGCCAGGATTGCCGACAACCTCGAGCGCAACCTGATGCTGGTGACGGCTCTGAATCGCCATATCGGCTATGACAAGGCCGCCAGTATTGCCAAGCAGGCAAACCAGCAGGGGCTGACGCTGAAGGAGGCGGCGCTGCGCTCCGGCTACGTCAGTGCGGTGCAATACGCGCAATGGATCGTACCGCTCGACATGACCCATCCGGGGTAACAGGAAGGCCCCATGCCTTGCCTGCCGGGGCTGGGAGGCGGGAAATCTACATCAGCAGTTCATGGAACGCTGTTTGTTGCAGTGCGGCAACTCGTGTAGCATGACATGTGAATTACTAAATATAAAAAAAATTATCCGGATGGAAAGAGTGATGGGTAGTTGCATTCAACGGATAACACAGGGAGTTTACATGTCCAAGTTCGCATTTTTTGCCACTGCCGGGCTGGTGCTGGCCAGCCTGTCCGCTGCTGTCAGCGCCAATACCAACCTGGTGCAGAACGGCAGCTTCGAGGCGCAGAACATCAACGGCAAGCACGATGTACTCGAACTCTTCGCCGACACCAAGGAAATCAGGCAGACCGACGGCTGGGCTGCCGGCCACCAGACAGCCCACGGCTGGAAAAGGGATGAGATCCACCTGTATCGCGACGGCCTGTTCTCGACGGCTGCCGATGGCCGCCAGTATGTCGGGCTGGGCGAACTGCTCAACGTCGACGGCATCAGCCAGTCGCTGGCGACCAACGCCGGCAGCTTCTATTCGCTGAGCTTCGCGCTGAACACGCATTGGCTGGCGCTCAACCCGCTGCATTCCCTGCAGGTCAGCTTTGGCGATTCGTTCTCCGCGCTGGTGCAGAAGAGCCCGCTGCTCAACCTCAGCGGTGACTGGCAGACCTTCACCTTCGATCACCTGCGCGCCAGCAGCGCCAGCACCTTGCTGTCGTTCAACAATGTGGGCGGCCGGGTGTATCTCGATAACGTCAGCGTGATCGCTGCGCCGGTGCCGGAGCCGCAAACCTGGGCCATGCTCGCCGCTGGCCTGGGCGTGGTGATGGTGGGCATTCGTCGTCGGGCCAACGTTCAGTAAGCTGCCGCAGCAAGCAAAAAGGCCGGGTGACCCCGGCCTTTTTGCTTTTCTGGCGCGCCGTCAGCCAAGCAGGCTGGCGTAAGACAGGAAAGGGATAGTGTCGCCGCGTGCGATCGCCCGGCCCGGTGCGACGTCGATCAGGCCATCTGCCCAGCTGCACGAGGTCAGCACGCCCGAGCCCTGGTTGGGGAACAGCGATGCTTCGAGCCCGCCGCCGGCCGTCGGTGTGAGTTGTACGCGCAGGAACTCGCGCCGCTTGTCCGGCTTGATCCAGTCGAAACCGGCCGTGACCGGCATGGCCGGGGCTGCGGTGGCGTCGGCCCCCTGGCGTTGCAGGATGAACGGGCGCACGAACAGCAGGAAGGTGATGAAGCTCGACACCGGGTTGCCAGGCAGGCCGACGAATGGTGTCTGTGCCACCCGGCCGAAGGCCAGTGGCTTGCCCGGCTTCATGGCGATCTTCCACAGTTCGAGCGCACCCTCGGCCTCGACGGCGGCCTTGACGTGATCCTCCTCGCCCACCGATACGCCGCCGCAGGTCAGCACCAGGTCGTGGGCATCGGCGGCAGTCCGCAAGGCGGCGCGCGTGGCCGCCAGATCGTCGCGCACGATGCCGAGATCGGTTACGTCGCAGCCCAGGCTGTCCAGCAGGCCGCGTAGTACATAACGATTGGAGTTGTAGATCTGGCTGGGGCCGAGATCGTTGCCCGGCATCACCAGCTCGTCGCCAGTGAAGAACACTGCGACCTTGAGCCGGCGCACGACGGCCATGCTGGCGATGCCGACGGATGCCGCCAGCCCCAGGTCCTGCGGCTTCAGTCGGCTGCCCGCGTGCAGGATGGCGCTGCCGGCGCGGATATCCTCGCCGCTGCGGCGTATGTTCTGCCCGGACCTGGGCGGGGTGTCGAAGCGCACCATCTCGCCCTCTACCGTTGCGAGCTCCTGCATGACCACGGCGTCGCAGCCCGGTGGGATGGGCGCCCCGGTAAAGATGCGCGCGGCACAGCCGGGCTGGAGTGGCTCGCCGGTGTGGCCGGCCGGGATGCGCTGCGAGACCCGCAGCGGGGCGCCGCCGGCCAGGTCCGCCAGGCGGATGGCGTAGCCATCCATGGCGCTGTTGTCGTGTGGCGGCACATTGTGCGGGGAGATCAGGTCGCGGGCCAGAATGCGGCCCGTGGCCAGCTCGGTCGCGACGGTCTCGTGCTCGGTGAGGGGCGCGGCGCCGTTGAGCAGCTGGCTCAGGGCGTCGTCGACGGACATCATGGGCTTGTCGTGTGTCATAGTTCGAGTGTGTGGAGGATGAAGTCGGCAATCGGCGCCGGCGAATTCAGGTCAAAACGGGGTAGCTCGGTGGCAATCTCCATATCGCTGGCCAGCGCGACGATATGCGGGTCGTGGCCGAACAGCAGGGGCTTGCCGAGCGCAGGCCGGTGTATCTCCAGCTTGGGGATCGCTTCGTGCTTGTAGCCTTCGATCAGCACCAGGTTGCAGGGGGCCAGCCGGCTGAGCAGCTGGGCCAGTGTGGGCTCTGCGTCCTCGCGGTTCTCGTGCAGCAATGCCCAGCGTTGCCCACCGGCCAGCAGCACTTCACTGGCGCCGGCCTGGCGGTGGCGCCAGCTGTCCTTGCCGGGCTGGTCGAGATCGAAGGCGTGGTGAGTGTGCTTGATCAGCGAGACGGTGAGCCCGCGCCCGGTGAGCAGTGGGATCAATTGCTCGATCAGTGTCGTCTTGCCGCTGCCCGAATAGCCACAGAAGCCGAATACCTTCACCGGCCGGCTTCCAGCAGTTGCTGCACGTCGTCGCACAGTTCCGCGTACTCGGCCTGGCTCAGGCCCAGGTATTCGAGGATCAGCGAGCCATTGCGCTGCCAATCCTGGTCGCGCGGCAGGTGGAGAAAGCTGTGCGCGATCTGCTCGGCGAGCTTGGTCACGGCGACCAGCACGCGCGTGTCCTCGGTGATCTCTTCGCTGGGCTCGGTGTAGAGCGCGGGGTCGTGGTGCATCAGGATGGCGAGGCCGATCTCCTCCGGTAGATACCAGCAGCGCGCCACCAGGTGGCCGACGATGGCGTGATGCGTGCCATGGCGCTCCTGCTCGATGGTGGTGAACGGCTTCTGGCGCGAGGCGTAGGCCAGGTCCAGCGTGTCCTGATAATCCTTGAAGCGCGCCAGCAACAGCGGGATGCCGCAATTCTGGAACAGGCCGAAGGTATAGGTCTGGTCACGCTGCGGCAGATTGAGCTGGGTGGCGATGAAGGCCGCCACCTGCGCGTCGAGCGCCGCCGTTTCCCAGAAGCGCTGCACATGGTGGTTGTCGGCGATATTCAGCGTGTTGCGCAGCGCCAGGCCGGTCGCCAGACTGATGGCGTTCGGCGCGCCCAGCAGCAACACGGCATGCCTGACCGAGGCCACGCGCTGCGGCAGCGAGAAAAACGGCGAGTTGACGGTCTTCAGGATGGCGGCGGACAGGCTGACATCCTGGCTGATGATCTCTGCGATCCGGCCCGGCTCCAGTGTCGGCTGCTCGCGTTCGGCGGCAAGCTCCAGCATGACGGCGGGGCGGGGCGGGATGACGATACCGCGCAGGAGTTGGGCCGCATCTTGTTGGCTGATCTGCATGGCTGGCTCGAAATATGTCTGCCGCCATTTTACCCGTACCGCCGACACGGTGCAGCAGCCGGTTGTCGCATCGCTGCCTTCGCCGGGCCGGTGCCCCCGCTTCATCGCCGCAAAAGCGCTACAGGCTTGCGATGGCGAGGGGGCTGGCTTATAAAATAGCGATCCCCTTGCGCATTGCAACATGTCATCTTACGACGCTACCCGCGGCAACCCACACTTCCTTGACCGAGTCATGTCGCTGGCCGAGCATGAGGCGGTTGTTGCGTCCGAGGACATCTATTCCGAGTCGGGCATCAAGCTGCTGGCCAAGGGGAAGCCGCTCTCACCGGTGCTGCGGGAGCGGCTGCTGTTGCAGCGCTTGCGCCGCCCGCTCGAAGCCTGCCTCGCGCCAGCCCAGGGGGTGGCCGCGACAGATATCGGGCAGATCGCCCATGAACTGATCGAGAGCTGGCCGATACTGGCGCCCTTGTGCCTGGATGAGGGCCGGCCCTGGCCACTGTCCTGGCTGGCACAGGTACCCGTGAATCAGGTGACGGCCTTGCTGCTGAGCGTGAGTGCGCGGGCCGGCGCCGGGGTGTTGCGCCATGCCGTGCTGGTCACGCTCGTGGCGCTGGGCCTGGCACGCCGGATGCAGGCCTCGCCCGAGGTGATGCGCACGCTGGCAATTGCCGGCCTGCTGCACGACGTTGGTGAGTTGTATGTCGCGCCGGAAGTCCTGTCCTCACGTGCCGATCTGTCGCTCGACGACTGGCGAGCACTCGCGGTGCATCCGCTGACCGGGGCCAAGGTGATCGAAGGCATTGCCGGCCTGGGGGCGCCCGTGGCACTGGCGGTGCTGCAACACCACGAGCGCCATGACGGCACCGGCTACCCGCGCCGCCTGGCGGGCGCTGCCATGAGCCCTGCCGCGAAGATTCTGGCGACGGCGGAGGCCATGGCGGGGCTCATCCCTGGGCCGGAGGAATCGTCACTGCGGGCATCGGTCGCCTTCAAGGTGATCACTTCCGATCATGCGCCGGCGGTGGTGGCGGCCGTGCGTTCGGTACTGAACGAGATGTCCGATGCGCCGGATGTCGAGATGACGCCGCTCGAAGCCGTGGTGGAAATCCATCGGCTGATTGCCTACATCGGGGATGTCTTCATGGTGATCGAGCTGGCGGGCGAGCGGCTTGCCACGCCCGGTGCCCAAGCGCTGCTGGGTGACATCGAGGCGCGCTTCACCGAGCTGCACCGCGCCTTCTCGCGTACTGGGCTGGGCGGCGTGACGGCTGGCTATGAGGTCAGCTGGCTCGATTATGAATCCCCTGACGAGGGCGTGGCGGAGGTCGCCGCCGTGGCGCGCGAGATCCGCTGGCGCCTGCGCGAGCTGGCCCGCGACATCGCGCTGCGGGCCAGTTCGCTGGCGGACGATGAGCGTACCGTGTTTTCTACGCTGATCGGCACCCTGACCCGGCGGCGCTGATTGCGGCAAGCCGTGGCGGCCTGCCCGCGCTAACTTGCCGGCTGTGTCTTCGACGGTTTGGCGGGCGACAGGCGGGTGACGCCGAACATGACCAGCGCCAGGCCGGCCAGCTGGACCAGCGATAATTGTTCACCGAGCAGCCACCAGGCAGCGGCTACCGTCAACACAGGGCCCAGCGAACCAATCGCCGCCGCTTCGCCGGCGCCCATGCGACGGATGGCCTGCGCCAGTGCCCAGATCGGCAGCACGGTGGACAGCAGGGCCATCAGCGCCGCATCGAGCCACACCTGGGCGGGCAGGGCCAGCAACTGGTGTGGCTCGCCGCGCAGCAACCAGTGCGCCAGCACCATCAGCGACGAGGCCGCGCCGGTCAGGCCAGTGAGGCGCATCGAGCCGAGCTTGCCAACCACATTGCCGGTACCGAGATAGTACAGCGCGTAGGTGACGGCGCTGGCCAGCACCCAGCCGGCGCCGATCAGGGCATCGGCCGAGGTGCCGGTCTGCCGTAGATCGTGCGCAAACGCGACTGCCAGGCCCAGGTAGCAGCAGGCTATTGCCTGCCAGGCGCCGCGGCTGGGCTTGCGCTTGGAGAACCAGGTCTGCAGCAGCAGCACGAGCGTCGGGTAAATGTAGAGAATCAACCGTTCGAGCCCGGCGGAGATATAACGCAGCCCCTCGAAATCGAACAGGCTCGACAGGTAGTAGCCCAGGCAGCCGAGCAGCAGCACCTGGCCGACGGTCGAACGATCGAGCGGTGCCGCCTGCCCGTCGGTGGGCGTACGGGCGAGCCACAGGAAGAAGGGCAGCGCGATACCCATGCGCAGCGCCAGCAGCGTCGATGCATCCACCGGCGCGGCGGCGTAGGCAAGTTTGACGAAGATGGCCTTCAGCGAAAAGCCGAATGCGGCCAGCACCGCGAATGTCCGGCCATCGAGCTGGGTATGCCAGCTTTCTTTAATTGATAAGGATTGGGTCTGGCTGCTCATGCGCACTACCATCTATCATCTATGGATAATGCTGATTCTGCCGATGTATCTGCGAAAGTAGAATGCGTTTTCGATGAACTTACCTTTCTCGAAAAAAGAAGGCTATGCGGCATTTTGATCTCAATGACTTACGCCTGATCCTGTCCATCGCCGAGCATGGCAGCCTGAGCCGCGCGGCGGCGGCCTTCCCGATTGCGCTGTCGGCCGCCAGCAACCGGCTGCGGCAGGTGGAGGAGCGGCTCGGCTTGCCCTTGTTCGTCCGCCACGCCGACGGCATGACGCCTACCATCGCTGGCCGCCTGGCACTCGATCATGCTCGCCGTGTGCTGAACGAAGCCGATGCGCTCGAATCGACCATGAACGGGCTGCGCGGCCAGGCGCGGGTGGTCTTGCGCCTGGCGGCCAACACGGTTGCCAACAGCACGTTCTTGCCGGTGGCCCTGGGGCCCTTCCTCACCCGTTTTCAACTGGTCGATCTGCAGATCGACGAACTCAGCAGCCGTGACATCGCAGCCGCAGTGCGTGCGGGCGAGGTCGACATGGGGGTGCTGGATGGCAATGTCGCCACCGAAGGCCTGACCAGCCTGCCGTTCCGGCAGGACAGGCTGGTGCTGTTCGTGCCGGCCGCGCATCGGCTCGCCGCAGCCGGTCATTGCCGCTTTCAGGAGGTGGCGGGGGAGGCCTTCGTCGGCTTGCCGGAGGCACGTGCGATGCAACGGTTCGTCGAGGGCATGGCACGGCTCGCGGGCAAGGCGATGACGGTGCGTGTGCGTGCCCCCAGCTTTTTCGCGATTGCACAGCTGGTCTCGCAGGGAGTGGGCGTTGCCGTGCTGCCTGAGGCGGCCGCCATCCGCCACCGCAGCAGCCTGGCCGGCGCCATCGTCGAAATCGAAGACAGCTGGGCCACGCGCGAGCTGCGCCTATGCTTGCGTGCGCCCGATGATCTGGGGCCGGAGGCACGCGCGCTGGTGGCGCACCTGACCGGCGCGTCGCCGCTGTAGCCTGGGACTCTGCGGCGATTGAGGGGGAAGCTGTTGCTGTGGCTGAATGCTCGGTGAGCCGGATTCAGCGCGGGCTGTGGGGCGGGGCCGATGCGGCGCTGATTGTTCTGCCGGCGCCAATCGCCGGCAAATGCACCTGCAGCGCCAGCCAGCGCTGCTGCTTTTGCGGATAGGCCAGGGTGTGCGCAGGGCTCGACGAGGGGAGGTCAATCAGCGCGAGCCTGTGCCCTGCCTCCCTGAGCTGGCGGCGACCAAGTCTGGCCGCCGTGCCGCCGTTGAAGGCAATGGCCTGCAGGCTCGGCAGCTGCATCAGCAGTGCCTGTAGCGGATTGTGTGTCTCGTTGCGGATGGCCGCGTCGAGGCTGCCGGCACGCTCCGCCTCGGCGATCACGTCCCACAGGCCGATGCCATGATGCAATAGCGATGCCAGCCTGGCGTCGTAGGGCAGGGTGCGCAGGTCGGTGTCGATGACCGAGCCCACCAGCTCCCAGAATCGGTTCTGGCGATGCGCATAGTATTGGCCCGCTGCCAGCGAGGCGTCGCCCGGCAGGCTGCCGAGAATCAGCAGCCGGGTATCCGGGCCGATAACCGGCGGAAAGCTGCGCTTGCGGGCTGCTTCCCCTGTCATGGCGCAATCAGCCGCGGCGTGACTTGACCATACCGACCAAGCGTTCGAACAGATTGACGTCCTGTTCGTTCTTCAGCAGCGCCCCGGCGAGCGGCGGCACGATGGCTTCGGCGTCGGCGCTCTTCAATGCCGCGGCGGGGATGTCTTCCGCCATCAGCAGCTTGAGCCAGTCGAGCAGCTCCGACGTGGATGGCTTCTTCTTGATGCCCGGCAGCTCGCGGATGGCGAAAAACAGCTCCATCGCCTCCTTCAGCAAGTCCTGTTTCAGGTGCGGGTAGTGCACCGACACGATCTGCTGCATCGTGTCCTTGTCCGGGAAGCGGATGTAATGGAAGAAGCAGCGGCGCAGAAAGGCGTCGGGCAGCTCCTTCTCGTTGTTCGAGGTGATGATGATGATCGGGCGTGTCTTGGCGACCACGGTTTCGCGCGTCTCGTAGACGTAGAACTCCATGCGGTCGAGTTCGCGCAGTAAGTCGTTGGGGAACTCGATGTCGGCCTTGTCGATCTCGTCGATCAGCAGAACCGCTTGCTGACCGTTCTCGAATGCCTCCCACAGCTTGCCCTTGACGATGTAGTTGGCGATGTCCTTGACGCGTTCATCGCCGAGCTGCGAGTCGCGCAGGCGCGACACCGCATCGTATTCGTACAGCCCTTGCTGGGCCTTGGTGGTCGACTTGATATGCCACTGGATCAGCGGCAAGCCGAGCGCGCTGGCCACTTCTTCCGCCAGCATGGTCTTGCCGGTGCCTGGCTCACCCTTGATCAGCAGTGGGCGTTGCAGGGTGATGGCAGCGTTCACCGCCATCATCAGGTCTTGGGTGGCGACGTAGGATTCGGTACCGGTAAAACGGGTCATGGCGGTCATCATCTGTTGTCAAGCTAACGCTTGATTGTATCGTAATTGCCCGGGTGTGCACCCGCGCCGTTGAAACAAAAACGGCCGCATCATGCGGCCGTTCGCGTCACCGGGTGGGGCGCCGTCATTCGTCGGCAAACGCGGTTTCGATGTCTTCCAGCGTCAGGTGCCAGCGATCCAGCATATGGGTCAGGATGGCCATCTCGATTTCGCTGAACTCGGCATCCGCCTTGGACATGTCGAGCACCATCGCGCACAGCAGCAGTCGCTTCTTGGGCTCTTCCACCGTGTCGAGCAGCGCGTCGATACGGGCTCGATCCACCGGGTGTACCTTGCCGTCCGCATCTGCCGATTCCGCCAGTTCTTCGCAGTAGTCGTGCAGCACCTCGATGAAGTCGCGCCGATTGATGGCGAGGATGTCATAGAGCTTGAGTTGCTCCAGCAGGTCGAGCTCGCGTTCGTCCATGTGGCCGTCGGCTACCATGACCATCGCCAGGATGCGTGCCATTGCCTTGGGGCTGTTGTGCGGATAGGTTTTCATTCTTCACTTGCCTCTCTACGATGGTGCTCGATCCGGGCCAGGAAGGCCGAAGGAACGACTGCCACCTTGCGTGCCGCATAGTCGAAAAACACGACGCCAGTCTTGGCGCGCGCCACTTCCACACCGCTATGTTGGTTGCTGAGCCGGTAGTACAGGTCACAAC
Source organism: Chitinivorax sp. PXF-14 (assembly GCF_040812015.1). Taxonomy (NCBI): domain Bacteria; kingdom Pseudomonadati; phylum Pseudomonadota; class Betaproteobacteria; genus Chitinivorax; species Chitinivorax sp. PXF-14. The sequence goes on from NZ_JBFNXJ010000006.1 coordinate 87,772, forward strand.
CGTATTTGTTGAACTCTTCCGCGGTAACCTCGACCGTCAACTCATCCCCATGGAAGGCTTCGCTTTTGTACACCACGACCGAGTCGGCCAGGATGATGCCAAACCCTTCCACGTCCAGCTCCGCGAAGCCGAGCCACGCCATGAACTGCATGCGGCCTTCGTGCATGATCGACAGGACCGCATCGTTGCCAAGGTGCCCACCGTAGTTGATATCGCTGATACGGACTTTGACACTGGTCTGGAACATAAAGCGTTCCGGCAGGTCTAGCTTGACTCGAGGCATGTGTTTCCGGGAAGCCAGATGGACGTTGGCCAGTGTATTAGCTGGTTTCGGAATTTTCAACCGGGCTGGCCCTGCTTTTGCTAGACTGGCCAGAGAAGCGGGCTGCGCTGCGGTGGGGCCTGTTGGTGCGGTGCCTGGCAGCGGGTTGCCAGGGTTTGAGAGGATGACACGATGTATCAGCGTATTCTGGTTCCGGTGGACGATAGCGAAACCTCCCATCGGGCGCTCGACGAAGCTGGCAAGTTCGCCAAGGACCAGCGGGCGGTGCTGCGCCTGGTCAGCGTGATCGATCTGGCCCAGTTCAGCTGGGGGGGCGCCGAATTTCTGGATACTTCCGATCTGCAAGCCTCCTTGCGCGAGGCCGGCAAAAAGACGCTGGAAGCCGCCCAGGAGCGGCTCAAGGCTGACGGCGTGGAGGCCGAGACCGCACTGGTCGAGACCTGGGGCGGGCGCATCGCCGGCCTCGTGGTCGAAGAGGCCACACGCTGGCAGGCCGATGTGATCGTGATGGGCACGCACGGTTGGACGGGGCTTGATCACCTGATTCTGGGGAGCGTGGCGGAAGGTGTCGTACGGATAACGCCGGTACCGGTGTTGCTGGTGCGCACCCGTTGAAGTGGGAGTTGCCGGGGATGTGTTGTGAATGATGTGAGCAGGGGGGCGTCGGTGCTCTCCGTGGTCAACCATGATCGTGATGCGGCTGGGCTGACCTATGTCTACCCCGTCGTTTCCCGCCGTGCCGGCGGTCTGTCGGTTGGTATCAACCTGAATCCGAACAACGCCTGCAACTGGCGTTGCGTGTATTGCCAGGTGCCGGGCCTGGAGCGTGGTGCCGCGCCGGCGATCGATCTGGCGCTGCTGCGCCGTGAGCTGAGCGGGTTCCTGCAGCAGGTCGTGCATGGTGATTTTTTGCTGCAGCATGTGCCTGCCGAGGCACGACGTCTCAACGACATTGCGCTGTCCGGCAATGGCGAGCCAACCAGTGCGGAGGAGTTTGATCAGGTCATTGATCTGGTCGGCGAGGTCGTGGCGGAGTTTGGCCTAGTCGGGCAGATCAAGCTGGTGCTGATCACCAACGGCAGCCTGATGCATCGCCCGCAAGTCCAGCACGGCATCGCCCGCATGAACGAGCTCAATGGCGAGGTCTGGTTCAAGCTGGATCGTGGCACCGCCGAGGAAATGCTGGCGGTCAATCAGTCCGCCATCACGCCCGCACGGGTTCGGCGCCATATCGGCATAGCATCGAGACTGTGCCGGACCTGGGTGCAGACCTGCATGTTTGCGATGGACGACCACCTGCCCGACGAGGCCTCGCTCACGGCTTATCTCGATCTGTTGCAAACCATCATGCAGAAGGATTTGGCGCCGTTGGCCGGGGTGCTGCTGTATGGGTTGGCTAGGCCGTCGATGCAGATCGAGGGGCAACGGCTGAGCCCTGCACCAGCGGAATGGATGCAGGCGCTGGCCGAACGCATCGAGCCATTGGGGCTGCCCGTCAAGCTCAGTGTGTGACAGGGAGTCACAAAAAAATGGCCGAGTCGCAGTGCTCGGCCGTTTTTTTAGGTGATGCAGGCCTCAGTTGGCCATGTCGGTGGGCGCCTGCTGTGTTTCGCTGCGCGCACGGACTGCCTTTTTCAGGCTCTTGTACAGGTCCGGGTGTGTGTCCTTGAGGTATTCGATGATGTCGAAGTCCTCTTTCCGAACCTTGGTAAGGTCCAGTTGTTCAACGTGCACCAGGCGCAGCAGTTCGCGTACTGGCTTGGGCATGTTGCGGCCGCTCTCGTAGCGGGAGCCGCCGCTTTGAGTCACGCCGATCTTGGTCCAGAATTCCTGCTGGTTGAGGCCAAGTTTGCGACGAATCTCGCGCGGGTTAAGAATCTTGTCAAAGAGTTTCATGGTGGGCCCAATCCTGTTGATGTAGGAAATAACGTGAAAGCCGTGCGATTTCCCTAAATCCAATCAGGTCGTATTAGTTATACAGACATCCAGTTAACTGCTTGATTCCGTGCATCCCGACCTGTTGAATGCCGAATGAATGTCTGTCTATTATCATATGATAATATATAATGCCATTGGGCTCAATAGCTACTATGCAATTTCCATACTTTCGAACGGAAAGCATGAATACCCGCCTGTCATTACCAAGTTAAGACGAGTTTTTGGGGGATTTCAACTGGAATTTGACGAAAATATGTCGTGACAAAATCGAGTAGCCACAACGGCTATGCCGAGTGGCTAAAATGAGACGCGAACAAGAAGGTGAGGGTGGCGAGCCCGACCCCCGGCACTTGCAATAAATGGCTGTGGCTGCTTCCTTCCGGACCTGACCAGGTTCACCACCTTGCAATGCGGGGAGGCCCGCCCTTGAAGCTGTAGCGCCAAAAGATTCAAACAGGCGCTGCGAAAAGTGGCGGAGAGAGGGGGATTCGAACCCCCGTCAGGGTATTACCCTGAACACGCTTTCCAGGCGTGCGACTTAAACCACTCATCCATCTCTCCAAAGAGGCGCGGAGATTATACCAATCTCCGTGATTGCGCAAGTCATTGTTCGGTAGGCGGGCACGCGCGCCGCGCCGGGCGCTGCCGGCATTTCTGGTAGAATCCGCGCATGACTTATCAAGTACTCGCCCGCAAATGGCGCTCACGTAATTTCGCCCAGGTTGTCGGGCAGGAGCACGTGGTGCGCGCGATCAGCAACGCGCTGGAAAAGCAGCGCCTGCATCACGCCTACCTGTTTACCGGTACGCGCGGTGTCGGCAAGACATCGATCGCGCGTATTCTGGCCAAGTCGCTCAATTGCGAGACCGGCATTACGGCTGAGCCGTGCGGTCAATGCTCGGCGTGCACGCAAATCGATGCCGGGCGCTTTGTCGACCTGCTCGAGCTGGATGCGGCCTCGAATACCGGCATCGACAATATGCGCGAAGTCATCGATAACGCGCAGTACGCGCCGACGGCCGGGCGCTTCAAGGTCTACCTGATCGATGAAGTGCACATGCTGTCGAAGTCGGCATTCAACGCGATGCTGAAGACGCTCGAAGAGCCGCCGGCACACGTCAAGTTCATCCTGGCGACGACCGATCCGCAAAAAGTGCCGATCACCGTGCTGTCGCGCTGCCTGCAGTTCAATCTGCGGCAGATCCCGCCGCAGACGGTCGCCGAGCATCTGTGCTACGTGCTCGACCAGGAGCAGATTCCCTATGAGCCGGCCGCATTGTTGCTGCTCGGCCATGCGGCTGCGGGCTCGATGCGTGATTCGCTGAGTCTGCTCGACCAGGCGATCGCCTATGGCGCCGGGCGGGTGGAAGAGGCCGGGGTGCGCGCCATGCTGGGCGCCATCGATCAGACCTATCTCTATGCCTTGCTCGAGGCGCTGGCGGCGCGTGACGGCCAGGCGCTGATCGCCCAGGCCGACGCCATGGCAAAGCGCTCGATTGCCTTCGATGCTGCGTTGCAGGACCTGTCCGCTGTGCTGCAGCGCATCGCGCTGGCGCAGGTGGTGCCCGCATCGCTGGAGGCCTCGCCGGACGCGTCGCGCATGCTTGCGCTGGCTGGCCAGTTGCCCGCGGAGGATGTGCAGCTCTATTACCAGATCGCCCTGCACGGCCGCCGTGACCTGGCCTTGGCGCCGGATGAGTACGCGGGCTTCTCCATGGCGCTGCTGCGCATGCTCGCGTTCGCGCCCGGTAACGCCGCAGCAGGCCTGCCACCGCCGGTGACGCCGCCTGCCCGCCGTCCAGAAACCCCGCCGCCGCCGGCGCCGACCCAGGCCGCCCCACGCTCGAATCCAGGCGACCCGATGGCGCAGGTGCGGTCGATGCTGGCCGTCAAAGGCGTGGCCAGTGCGGGGCGTCCGGCGACATTGACGCGCGAAGTACCCGCGGCGCGAGTGCCCGAGCCTGTTCCGCCGCGCCCGGTGCCGCCTGTCGCGCCGGCACCGCGTGTTGCCCAGAATACGCCGCCGGCGCGCGATGAAGTGCCACCGTGGGTGGACGACGAGCCTGCGCCTGTGGCGCAGCAGCCCCGCGCGGTCGAAGATCAAGTATCGCCGGCCGAGCCGGCTGTTCCGGCGCTCGAGCTGCCTGCATTAGCCGATAGTGCCCTGGCCTTCGACGGGGACTGGCACAGCTTGGTGTCCGTGCTACCGCTCGGTGGCATGGCCAAGATGCTGGCGCAGAATTGCGTCGTAAAATCGTTTTTGGCCGGAGAGTTCCGCCTGGGCTTGCCGATGGAGCATAAGGCGCTTGCCGATCGCACCTACCAGGACAAATTGAAGCAGGCGCTTGAGCAGCATTTTGCCGCCGCTGTCCGTCTGCACGTGGAAGTGAGCGAGATTCAGCTCGATACGCCCGCCGCCATCGATCAGAAGGCGCGCGAAGCCAGGCTGCAGGCCGCAGAGCTCGCGATTCATGTGGATCCTTTTGTGCAGGATCTAAAACAACACTTCGGCGCACGTGTCGTCGAAGGTTCAATCAAACCTATTTAGGAGCAGGAACATGATGAAAGGTGGCTTGGGCAATCTGATGAAGCAGGCCCAGATGATGCAGGACAATATGAAGCGCGCGCAGGAGCAGCTCGGCCAGGTCGAAGTCGAGGGACAGTCCGGCGCTGGCATGGTCAAGGTGGTCATGACCTGCCATCACGACGTCAAGCGCGTCACCATTGATCCGAGCCTGATGGGTGAGGACAAGGAGATGCTGGAGGACCTGCTGGCCGCCGCGGTGAACGACGCCAATCGCCGCGTCGAAACCACCTCGCAGGAAAAGATGGCCGGCTTCACCGCCGGCATGGGCTTGCCGCCGGGCTTCAAGCTGCCGTTCTGATGCCGCCGAGAATTGATGCATCAATCTGTGGCGAGCGCCGCCTCGACGTTCGGCCTGGGCGGGTGAGGCCGTGAAATCTCCGTCCAGCTTGGAGCAACTGATCGACGCCTTGCGCGTATTGCCCGGAGTCGGCCCCAAATCGGCGCAGCGCATGGCCTACCACCTGTTGCAGCGCGACCAGGCCGGTGCCCAGCGCCTGGCGCGGGCGCTGGAGGGCGCGCTTTCCAGCCTGCGCCATTGCTCGCGTTGCAATACCTTCACCGAATCGGTGCTGTGCCCGCTCTGTGCCGATGAGCGCCGGGACCATAGTCAGCTTTGCGTGGTGGAGATGCCGGCGGACCTGCTGATGGTGGAGCAGGCCATGGCCTACCACGGGCTGTATTTCGTGCTGATGGGGCGATTGTCCCCATTGGACGGGGTCGGCCCGCGCGATGTTCACCTCGACCGGCTGCTGCAGCGCGCGCTCGATGGCGTGGTGACCGAGGTCATTCTGTCGACCAATTTCACGGTGGAAGGCGAGGCAACCGCCCACTACATCGCGGAGATGCTCAAGGCGCGAGGCATCAAGGTCAGCCGTATCGCCCGCGGCTTGCCGGTCGGCGGCGAACTCGAGCACGTCGACTCGGGCACCCTGGCGCAAGCCGTCATCGAACGACGGGCAATGTAGGCGGCTTATGGCGACACCTCTACAGTCCATCCTCGTGGCGAACCCCAAGGGCGGTTCGGGCAAGTCGACCCTGGCAACCAACCTCGCCGGCCATTTCGCCTGGGCTGGCGAACGTACCATGCTGGGTGATATCGACCGCCAGCAGTCGTCGTTGCGCTGGCTCCAGCGCCGGCCGGACAACTTGCCTGCCATCCAGGGATGGGATGTCGAGCCGGACGAGCCGGCGAAGCCCCCCAAGGGCACCACCCGGGTTGTGCTCGATACCCCGGCCGGCCTGCATGGCAAGAAGCTGGCCCAGGTGCTCAAGCTGGTAGGCCGGATCATCGTGCCGGTTCAGCCGTCGGCATTCGATATGTGGGCGAGCGAAGATTTTTTTGCGCAGCTGGCCGAGGAAAAGGCCGTACGCAAGCAGCAGGCCTTCATTGCCGTGGTCGGCATGCGGGTCGATGCCCGCACGCGGGCGGCACAACAGCTGGAGGCTTTTCTTGCCGGCTTTGACCTGCCGGTGCTGACCTACCTACGGGAAACTCAGCTCTACGTGCAGCTGGCGGGGCAGGGGCTGACGCTGTTCGACATGCCGCGGTCGAAAACCGAGCGTGATCGCGCGCAATGGCAGCCGCTGGTCGACTGGCTGCGTACCCCGATCGTGGGGTGACTGTTGCCCTACCCGAGAAGTCAGAGAAACTTGTTCGGGTAGATTTCTTCGATCAGCTGGCGGCAGTCCACCACCCGCAGGTCGTTGTCCTTGGCGAAGCACATCAGGAAACTGAACACGTTCGGGTCGATCTTCTCCAGCTGCTTGTCCACCGCCACGCAGCGTACCCCGTCCAGATTGAGCGGCCGGACATAAGGGTGATAAGACATTTTCTGGTCGTGGCCGAAGGTGGAGAGAATCCCGGACAGGCGCTCTGCCCAGTCACTCGGTCGAAAGGTCCGGCCGTTGGAGGTGACGCCTTGAATGATGACTTCGTAAGGGTTGCAGATCATGGCCGGGCAGGGGAAAGTAGTCCACGAATTATATAACACTAGGCAAAAAGACCCGCTTTGGGTAATTCCCTATAGCCAAAGAGAAATCAGACAAGAATTCGTGACGATGGCGTGGCCGGTATGTTGCCGATGCGCCATGGATGGGGCGCCCTGCCTTGGCCATCCGGCTGTCGCTTGGCTGACCGTCCGTGTCGCGCCGCAATAATTTTTATTGCGCCCAGGTGGTTAATGCGATAATTGTTTCTTTTCCCCGACTGCAGCGGCTGTTTCGTTGCGGCCAACGCGGCCAAGATGTCCGCAGATTACCTATGGAAAGCCCGCCCCGGCGCGGTCATGAGTTATGGCGATAAAACACTTCCTGCAATTCAAGGACTTCACGCGCGAAGAGTTCGAGTACCTGTTCCAGCGTTCGAAGTGGATAAAGCATCAGTTCAAGAATTACCTGGCCTACCAGCCACTGAAGGATCGTACGCTGGCCATGGTGTTCGAGAAGCAGTCCACCCGCACACGCGTCAGTTTCGAGGCAGGCATGTACCAGATGGGTGGTATTGCGCTCAACCTGACCACCGGGCAGACGCAGCTGGGCCGCGGTGAGCCGATCGAGGATGTGGCGCGCGTGATTTCCCGCATGGTGGATATCGTGATGATCCGCACCTACAACCAGGACATCATCGAACGCTTCGCGCTGTATTCGAGAGTACCCGTCATCAATGGCCTGACCGACGAGCACCATCCGTGCCAGATCATGGCGGACATCTTTACCTTCATCGAGCATCGCGGCTCGATCGAAGGCAAGATCGTCGCCTGGGTTGGTGACGGCAACAATGTTGCGCGCTCCTGGCTGCAGGCCGCCAAGATTTTCGGCTTCACGCTCCACGTCTCGACGCCACCCGGCTTCGAGCTCGCGGCTGGCGAGGATGACGGCCCGCATCTCAAGGTCTTTGCCGACCCGATGGAAGCTGCCAAGGATGCGGACCTGGTGACCACCGACGTGTGGACCAGCATGGGCTGGGAAGACGAGGAGGCGGACCGCAAGGAAAAATTCGCCGATTGGCAGGTGGATGCCGACATGATGCGGGTGGCGAGGCCTGATGCGCTGTTCATGCATTGCCTGCCGGCGCATCGTGGCGAGGAGGTATCGGCCGAGGTGATCGACGGCCCGGCCTCCGTCGTCTGGGACGAAGCGGAGAACCGCATGCATACGCAGAAGGCTGTGCTCGAATATTTGCTGCTGGGTAAACTCGCCGGCTAGGACCAAGCATCTGCGCCGGTACAACGCGACAAGGAACCGAGATGATTGATCATACTGGATTGAGCGTGAGTGACTACGGTGTCAGCAAGGCGTTCTATCAGGCTGCATTGGCGCCGCTCGGCTATTCTGTGTTGATGGAATTTACGGCTGAACAGACCGGTGGTTTTGAAGGGGCTGGCCTCGGTGTTGCCCCCACGCCGGATTTCTGGCTCAGCCGTGGCGAGCCGCAGAAGCCGCCGCTGCATATTGCTTTTCGTGCTGACAGCCGCGCCCAGGTCGATGCGTTTTACGCGGCGGCGATCAAGGCCGGTGGGCGGGATAACGGTGGCCCCGGTTTGCGTCCTCACTATCATCCAGATTACTACGGCGCATTCGTGTTCGACCCTGACGGCAACAATATCGAAGCCGTCTGCCATCTGCCCGAATGAGCAAGGTCATCCATGCCGCATCTCGTGCTTGAATACACAGCGAATCTGGCCGGGCAGGTTGATCACCGTGCATTGTTTGGCAAGCTGCACGCCACGATGATGGCGAGCGGCGAGTTCCGTCAGGAAGAGATCAAGAGCCGCGCCGTTCGGCTCGACGATTACTATATCGGCAATGGCGACCCGGAGAATGCATTTGTGCACCTCAAGGTCTCCATGCTCGACAAGCGTGGCGATGTCGCCATGCAACGTATTGCCCAGAGCCTGCTGCCGGTGCTTGAAGATGGCTACCGGCAGGCATTTGAAACGCACAAGTGCCAGATTTGTGTCGAGGCTGTTGGCATGCAAACCGATTGTTACTTCAAAGTTGTTGCTTAAGAAGGTTTAACCCATGTCTGACGTCAAGAAAGTCGTGCTCGCCTATTCGGGCGGCCTGGATACCTCGGTCATTCTCAAGTGGCTGCAGGACACCTATCAATGCGAAGTGGTCACCTTCACCGCCGACATCGGCCAGGGTGAGGAGCTGGAGCCCGCTCGTGCCAAGGCACTGAAGCTCGGCATCAAGCCCGAGAACATCTTCATCGACGATCTGCGCGAAGAGTTCGTGCGTGATTTCGTATTTCCGATGTTCCGTGCCAATTCGGTCTACGAAGGCGAATACCTGCTCGGCACATCGATTGCCCGCCCGCTGATTTCCAAGCGTCAGATCGAGATCGCCAACCAGGTCGGTGCCGACGCGGTGTCGCACGGCGCGACCGGCAAGGGCAACGACCAGGTGCGCTTCGAGCTCGGCTACTACGCGCTCAAGCCTGGCGTCAAAGTGATTGCGCCGTGGCGCGAATGGGACCTGCTGTCGCGCGAGAAACTCCTGACCTACGCAGAAGCTGCCGGCATCCCCATCGAGATGAAGCACAAGCAAGGTGGCGCGCCCTATTCGATGGACGCCAACCTGCTGCATATTTCGTTCGAAGGCCGCCACCTCGAAGACCCCAAGGCTGAGGCGGAAGAGTCGATGTGGCGCTGGACGGTGAGCCCGGAGGCCGCCCCTGATGCGCCCGAATACATCGACATGGAATTCGAGCATGGTGACCCGGTCGCGCTCAATGGTGTGCGCCTGAAGCCGCACGAAATGCTGGCCAAGTTGAACGAGCTTGGTGGCAAGCACGGTATCGGCCGGCTGGACCTGGTCGAGAACCGTTACGTCGGCATGAAGTCGCGCGGTTGCTACGAAACCCCGGGCGGCACGATTCTGCTCAAGGCACACCGTGGCATCGAGTCCATCACGCTCGACCGCGAGGTGGCGCATCTGAAGGATGACCTGATGCCTCGTTACGCCAGCCTGATTTACAACGGCTACTGGTGGAGTCCGGAGCGCAGGGCGCTGCAGGCGCTGATCGATACCACCCAGCAGTGCGTCAACGGCTGGGTACGCCTCAAGCTGTACAAGGGCGGCGTATACGTGGTTGCCCGCGACTCGAAGGACACCCTGTTCGACCAGACCATCGCGACGTTTGACGATGACGGCGGCGCCTACAATCAGGCTGATGCAGGCGGCTTCATCAAGCTCAACGCATTGCGCATGCGTATTGCAGCGAAGAAGCGCGGCTGACATCAGGCCTGACGTGACGAACAGAAACGGCGCCCATAGGGCGCCGTTTCTGTTCGTACAGGTGTTTGAATTGACGCAGCAAAATGCTGCGCAGCAGCTAAGTATCTGTTAGTATTTATATCAGTAGCGCTGCTGCCCATTCAGATCGGCAGCAGCTTTATTTTGACCATTATTTTGTGCGTTGCAACAATGAACGAAGAGCTCTTCACGGAATTGTCGCTGCAAATCTGCGTTACCGCCCTGATCCTGTACATGGGGTTCATCATTTACAATCTGGCGAAGGAATCCAAAGCCGGAAAATATGGAACCATGGTGATGTTCGGCACGCTTGGTTTTGGCGTGGTGGGCTTTCTGATCAAGACCGTGCTGACCAAGGTCATTGCGTAGTCAACTAACGGAGCAGGGTATGTCTCTTCAATTCGATAATGTGAGCGTCGTCAAAAAGGCCAATGTCTATTTTGACGGCAAGTGTGTCAGCCACACCGTGGCGTTTGCCGATGGCAGCCGCAAGTCGGTCGGCGTGATTTTGCCGTCGAGCTTGACTTTCAATACGGGCGCACCGGAAGTGATGGAGCTGATCGCCGGCAAGTGCAAGGTGAAGCTGGCTGGCGCTGCCGATTGGGTTGCCTATGAAGGTGGCCAGTCGTTCGATGTACCCGGCAACTCCTCGTTCCAGATCGAGGTGACGGAAACCCTCGATTACGTCTGTCACTTCGGTTAAGCCATAGCGCCGATATCGGAGCGATGTATATCAAAAGCCTGGCTCTGTGAGTCAGGCTTTTTTGTGCGTGGATGCAAAGCGGTGTACGACGCAGAATCTTCGGCTGTGAATCGAGTAAAATGAAACATTGGAAAACTGCATAGGAAGCTGGCGCAATGCCCTCGTTTGATATTGTCTCGGAAGTGAATGAAGTCGAAGTCCGTAATGCCGTTGATCAGACAAACAAGGAAGTCGGCACGCGTTTTGACTTCAAGGGCAGTGATGCCCGTGTCGAGCAGGCAGAGAAAGTCCTGACGATGTTTGCCGATACCGAGTTCCAGCTCGATCAGGTGAAGGATATTCTGAAAACCAAGCTGGCCAAACGTGGTGTCGATATCCGCTGCCTGGATGAAGGCTCGGTGGAGAAGGTCAGCGGCAACAAGGTCAAGCAGGCGATCACGGTCAAGGTCGGCATCGAGACCGAACTGGCAAAGAAGATCGTAAGGCTGATCAAGGATAGCAAGCTCAAGGTGCAGGCCAGTATCCAGGGTGATGCAGTACGTGTGTCGGGTGCCAAGCGAGATATCCTGCAAGATGCCATTGCGCTTGCACGCAAGGAAATCACCGAGTTCCCGTTGCAGTTCCAGAATTTCCGAGATTGATCGGAGCATGTGATGAAGCTTGAGTTTGCCGTTGTGCTGGCGCTGCTGACCTCACCCGTTGCCGCAACCGAGGTTGCCCTGGTCGGCATGATGGGGCAGAAGGCGCTGGTCTCGATCGACGGAGGCAAGGAACGCATTCTGACCGCGGGCCAATCGACCTCCGAAGGTGTGCGCTATCTCGGCCCGGAAGGTGGCCGTGCCCTATTCGAGGTCAACGGCAAGCGCAAGGCGCTGACGCTGGGAGAGGCGGCTTATCGCAGCAGCGGCGACAGTGGCGCAGGCAAGACCGTGCTTCAATCCGATGGACAGGGGCATTTTCTGACCGATGTCATGATCAACGGGGCGACAGTGCGTGGCCTAGTCGATACCGGGGCGACCTATGTCTCGATGAGCATGTCGCAAGCCAGATCGCTGGGCATCAAGCTTGATGGGGCTCCCAAGGGGGCCATGCAGACGGCCAACGGCGCGGTGCCGGCCTATCTCGTCAAGTTGCAGTCGGTCAAGGTTGGTGATATCACGCTCTCCAATATCGACGGATTGGTGAGCGCGGGCGATCAGGGCGGGGTCGTGTTGATCGGCATGAGCTTTCTGAACCGCCTGTCGATGCAACGTGATGGCGAGAAGATGGTGCTGACCAAGCGTTACTGATGCGCGGTCCACCCGTCGGCGCAATAGAAAAAGGCCACCAAGTCTGCTGGCCTTTTTCTATTTGATGACCTGCAGCTTTGCACGGCCCTTGGGGCGGTCGTCCGTTGGTGCCGCTGGCGGCGGCGCCTCCGGCGGCTCGGCCTGCTCCTCGATGTCGAAGCTCATGCCACCGCCCGTCTCGCGGGCAAAAATCGAAATTACGGCGCCGACCGGGACGACGATGTCGCGCGAGACCCCGCCGAAGCGTGTCGAGAAACTGACCCAGTCGTTGCCGATGTCGAGATTACGCGTCGCCCCATAACTCACGTTCAGGACGATCTGGTCATCCTTCACATACTCAAGCGGCACCTGCACCTTGTCGCCAATCACGGCAACGGCCAGATACGGCGTGTAGTTATTGTCCACGCACCATTGATGGATGGCCCGGATCAGATACGGCTTGGTCGAGATCTCGCTCATCGGCTTGCTCCTGGCTATTGCACTTACTTGCGCATCGCCTTTTCGGCTGGGGTCAGCGAATCGATAAAGGCCTGGCGGCTGAACAGGCGCTCAGCATACTTCAGCAGGTGCGGATTGGGTTTGCCGAACTCGATACCGTAATGCTCCAGGCGCCACAGCAGCGGAGCCACGGCCACATCGAGCATGGAGAATTCGTCGCCCAGCATGTATTTCTGCTTGGAGAAGACCGGTGCGATCTGGCTCAGGTTGTCGCTGATCGCCTTGCGCGCCTTTTCCTGATCCTTCTTGCTGCTGCCGCCATTTTCCAGTACGCGCACATAGCCAAACAGCTCTTGCTCGAAACGATGCAGGAACAGGCGCGCGCGCGCACGCATGATCGGGTCGGCCGGCATCAGTTGCGGGTGCGGGAAGCGCTCGTCGATGTACTCGTTGATGATATTGGCTTCGTGCAGGATCAGATCGCGCTCGATCAGGACAGGAACCTCGTTGTACGGGTTCATGATGGCCAGATCTTCGGGTTTGTTGTGGATATCCACATCGTTGATCTGGAAGTCCATGCCCTTTTCGAACAGGACGATGCGGCAGCGATGGCTGAACGGGCAAGTGGTGCCGGAGTACAGAGTCATCATGGTGAAGGGGGCCCTCGGTGTTGCGTGAATTTGACAGGGAATTGGCTATTTTATCAAATTGACAATGGCAATTTCCAGTGTTTATCGTCAAGCCTTTGTTTATATAAAGAAAAACGGGGAGCAAAGGCTCCCCGTTCTCACTGCGTTGCACTGCAGGCTTAGTGCACGTCTTTCCAGTACTCTTTCTTGAGAGCGTAGGACAGCGGTACCAGCACTAGGATCAGGAACAGCAGGACCACATAGCCAATGGTCTCACGCTTGTTCTGCGCGGGCTCACCCATGTAGACAAGGTAATTGACCAGATCATTGACCATTTGGTCGTAGTCCGCGGTATTGGCCTTGCCGTCCTTGAGGCTGGTCAGTGTGCCGGCCTTGACCAGCTTCACTTCCTTCTCTTCGTGGCCTTCGGCATTCTTCTTGATCTCGACCTGCTGCTCGCCCTGCAGCTCGTACAGGACGTGCGGCATGCCGACCTTGTCGAACACCGTGTTGTTCCAGCCAGTCGGGCGGCTGTCGTCGCGATAGAAGCCGCGCAGATAGGTGTAAAGCCAGTCGGCGCCACGCGAACGGGCGATCACGGTCAGGTCCGGCGGTGCTGCACCGAGCCATTCCTTGGCATCCTTGCTGGTCATGGATACCTTCATCAGATCACCGATCTTGGCATCGGGGCTGAACAGGAAGTTTTCCTTGATCTGCTGTTCGGTCAGGCCCAGGTCCTGCAGACGGTTGTAGCGCATGTAGCCGGCGCTATGGCAGTTCAGGCAGTAGTTGACGAAGGTCTTGGCACCGCGCTGCAGCGACTCATAGTCGCGGGTGTTGACCTGAGCTTTGTCGAGATGAACATCCTCGTTGGCAAAGGCCATGACCGGCACGACCAGCAGCGCAAGCAGAAATTTGCTAATCAGTTTTTTCATCTTGTTGTGCTCCCTTAACCGGTCACGCGATCCGGTACTGGCTTGGTCGAGTCATTCTTGGTGTACCACGGCATCAGGAAGAAGAAGCCGAAATAGATGAACGACAGGATCTGGGCCACGATGGTGCGGGCATTGGTCGTCGGCAGTGCGCCGAGGATGCCAAGGCCAATGAATGCAACGACAAACAGTGCCAGTGCGATCTTGAACTTGGGGCCGCGGTAGCGGATCGACTTCACCGGGCTCTTGTCCAGCCACGGCAGGAAGGCGATGACGACGACAGCCACGCCCATGGCGATCACGCCCCAAACCTGGGTGCCGGCGAACGACGGCACCGCACGCAGAATGGCGTAGAACGGCGTGAAATACCATACTGGCGCAATGTGCGGCGGTGTCTTCAGCGGGTCGGCCGGGATGAAGTTGTTGTCTTCCAGGAAGTAGCCGAAGAAGTTGGGCAGGAAGAACACGATCGCGCTGAACACCACCAGGAACACGGCCACGCCGAAGATGTCCTTGACCGTGTAGTACGGGTGGAACGGGATGCCGTCGAGCGGAATGCCGGTCTTCGGGTCCTTGTTCTTCTTGATCTCGATGCCATCCGGGTTGTTCGAGCCGACTTCGTGCAGTGCCACGAGGTGGGCAACGATCAGCAGCAGCAGGACCAGCGGAACGGCGATGACGTGCAGCGCGAAGAAGCGGTTCAGCGTTGCATCGGATACGACGAAGTCACCACGAATCCAGGTCGACAGATCCGGGCCGATGACCGGGATCGATGCGAACAGGTTGACGATTACCTGGGCGCCCCAGAACGACATCTGGCCCCACGGCAGCAGGTAACCCATGAAGGCTTCCGCCATCAGGCACAGGAAGATCAGCATGCCGAATACCCACACCAGTTCGCGTGGCTGACGGAACGAGCCGTACAGCAGGCCGCGGAACATGTGCAGATAGACCACGACAAAGAACATCGAGGCGCCGGTCGAGTGCATGTAGCGGATGATCCAGCCGCCCGACACGTCGCGCATGATGTATTCGACGGAGGCGAAAGCCTGGGCGGCATCCGGCTTGTAGTTCATCGTCAGGAAGATGCCGGTGACGATTTGCAGCACCAGTACGAGCAGGGCCAGCGAGCCGAAGAAGTACCAGAAGTTGAAGTTTTTCGGCGCGTAGTATTCCGAAATGTGCGCCTTCCAGGTTGCGGTGAGCGGGAAGCGCTCATCGATCCAGTTGAGGACCTTGTTTTCAGTCGTCATGTCGTGGCTTCCTTATTTGTCTTCACCGACGAGGACACGGGTGTCGCTCAGGTATTTGTGCGGCGGAATGACGAGGTTGCTCGGTGCCGGAACGCCCTTGTAGACGCGGCCTGCGAGGTCGAACTTGGAGCCGTGACAGGGGCAGTAGAAGCCGCCGAGCCATTCCGGGCCCAGATCGGCTGGCGCCAGATCGGGGCGGAAGGTCGGCGAACAGCCCAGGTGTGTACAGATGCCGACGGCGATCCAGATTTCCGGCTTGATCGAGCGGCCGGCATTCTTGGCGTAGTCAGGCTGCTGGTCCGCATCCGACTTCGGGTCTGCGAGCTTGTCGTCGAGCTTGACCAGGTTGGCGAGCTGCTCCTTGGTGCGGTTGACAATCCAGACTGGCTTGCCGCGCCATTCGACGTTGATCTTCTGGCCAGGCTCGAGTTTGCTGATATCGACCTCTACCGGTGCGCCGGCCGCTTTGGCTCGTTCGCTCGGGAAGAAGCTGATCAGAAACGGCGTCGCCACCCCGGCAGCCGCCACGGCGCCAGCGGCACCGGTTGCCGCGACAAGAAAGCGGCGCTTGCTGTTATCGACAGGTGTATCGCTCATCGTCATTCCTAAATGATGGAAACCATTACCCTAAAACTCTCGGATTTTACCCGATATCACTACCCGGGTAAAACCCGTAGAGCCTTGTTGGAAGGGGGAATCCGCGAAGTTGTGGGGGTGGGGGCCGCTTATGCCGGGCTATCGATGTCGACGAAGTGGTGAGCCAGATCAAATCGCTCGGCCAGATGTCTGCCCAGCGCATCTATGCCGTAGCGCTCAGTCGCATGATGGCCCGCCGCGATGAACAGCGTGCCGGCCTCGCGTGCGGTGTGGACGACGGGCTCGGAGATTTCTCCGGTCAGGTAGGCGTCGACGCCCTGCAACAGGGCATCGTTGAAATAGCCCTGCGCGCCACCGGTGCACCAGGCGATGCGTCGAATTGGCGTGGAGGCCTCGCCGACCATCAGTGGGGGACGCTGCAAGGCCGCTTCGATGCGCGCTCCCAGCTCCGTGGCGGAAAGCGCTTGGGGGAGGGTGCCGACCGCACCCAGCGCCTGATCGCCGAAATTACCCTCGACGCTCAGGCCGAGGCGCAAGCCCAGTTGCGCGTTGTTGCCGAGTTCGGGGTGGGCATCGAGTGGCAGGTGATAGCCAAACAGGTTGATATCGTGCGCCAGGAGCTGTGCGATGCGCTGCCGTTTGATGCCAACGATGCGTGCATCCTCATTTTTCCAGAAAAAACCGTGGTGAACGAGAATCGCATCGGCACCAAGCTCGATTGCCTGCTCGATCAGCTGCCGGTTGGCGGTCACGCCGGTGACGATGGTCTGGATCTGCTCCCGGCCTTCGACTTGCAGGCCATTGGGGGCATAGTCCTTGAAGCGCCAGACTTCGAGCAGTTGCTGTGTATAATTTTCCAATTCCTGGCGCGTGACCATCTGAACTTCCCGCATGTTGAAAAAACTCTGGCTGATTTTCGCACAAAGCGCCACGGTCGCGTTGGCGCTCTGGTTTGTCGTGTCGCTGGCCCACCCGGACTGGCTGGGGCGGCGCGAACCGCAACAGGTCGTGACCTTGAGGGAGGCCTCTCAGCCAAACTCGGTCGCCGCCCCTCGCGAGCGTGGCCCAGTTTCCTATCGTGATGCTGCGGCAAAGGCCCAGCCGGCGGTGGTCAACATCTACACCAGCAAGGAAGTGAAGGTACCGCGTCACCCGCTGGCCAATGATCCTTTCTTCCGCCAGTTTTTCGGCGATCGCGGCATGGCGACGCAGCGTGCGTCAAGCCTGGGCTCCGGCGTGATCGTCAGCGACGAGGGCTACATCGTCACCAACCATCACGTGGTCAAGGCGGCGGACGAAATCGAGGTGGCGCTGGCCGATGGCCGGACTGCGTCCGCGAAATTGGTCGGCACCGACCCGGAAACCGATCTGGCGGTCATCCGAGTCGGCTTGGACAAACTCCCGGTGATGACCTTGGCCGACTCCGACAAGTTGGCTGTCGGTGATGTGACGCTGGCCATCGGCAACCCGTTCGGTGTGGGCCAGACCGTGACGATGGGGATCGTCAGCGCGCTGGGGCGCAGCCAGCTTGGCATCAACACCTTTGAGAACTTCATCCAGACGGATGCCGCGATCAATCCCGGTAACTCCGGTGGTGCGTTGATCGATGTCGACGGCAATCTGGTCGGCATCAACACTGCCATTTATTCGCAAAGTGGTGGCTCGCTGGGTATCGGGTTTGCCATACCGGCCAATTCCGTACGGCAGATCATGGAACAGATCATCCGTAACGGCACGGTGACACGCGGCTGGATCGGCGTCGAAATGCGCCCGCTCAACGCCGAGCTGGCGGTTGCCTATGGTTTGAAGCAGGGGGCCGGTGTGCTGGTGTCGGGGATTGTGCGTGACGGGCCGGCGCATCAGGCCGGCCTGTTGCCTGGCGACGTGCTGGTGGAAGTGGCGCGGCAGCCTGTCGGCGATGTGGCGGGGGCCATGAACCGGATTGCCGCGCTGTCACCGGGCACGCGCCTGCAGCTGGGCGTGATGCGCGACGGGCAGCGGATCGAGGTCGAATCGGTGGTGGCGAGGCGGCCGCACTTCAGCCGCAATGGCCTGGAGTGAAGCGGCTCAGCTGTGGATCGTCGGCAGATTGCCGGCACGCCGCTGATCCGCCTTGACCATCATGGCCGCGACGATCACGCCGGCTTCGTACAGCAACCAGAGCGGGACGGCCAGCATGATTTGCGACAGCACGTCGGGCGGGGTCACCACGGCGGCGACGATGAACGCGCCAACGATCACATAGGAGCGCGCCTCCCTCAGCTTGTCGACGCTGACCACGCCGAATTTCACCAGCAAGATCACTGCGATCGGCACTTCAAAAGTCACGCCGAACGCCAGGAACATGCCGAGCACGAAATCCAGATACTTGCTGATGTCCGTCATCACGGCCACGCCGGCTGGCGCGACGGAATTCATGAAGTGGAAGACGACGGGGAATACCAGGAAATACGCAAAGCTCATGCCGAGCATGAACAGTAGGGTGCTGGCGACGATCAGCGGCGCAATCAGGCGTTTTTCGTGGTCGTACAGGCCCGGCGCGACGAAAGCCCAGGCCTGGTAGAGCGTGTGCGGCAGCGTGATGAGGAAGGCCGCCATCATGGTCACCTTCATTGGCACGAAGAAGGGCGTGGTGACTTCGGTTGCGATCATCTGGCCGCCCCGTGGCAGCGAATGCAGCATGGGCATCGCAATCAGGGCGTATATGTCGCCAGACCAGTGGAACAGTGCCACGAATACCACCACCAGCCCGATGATGGCGCGCAGCAGCCGGGTCCGCAGCTCGATCAGGTGCGAGATGAAGGATTGGACTTCGTCGGTCATGGGTGATGGGTTTCGGCGTGGGGCGTGGGCGCAGTGTCTGCAAACAGATCAAGCTGGCGGGAGCGAAACTCGGTTTCCTCGGGTGTGAACACCGGAGGGGGCGGCTCGGCGAGGGGCTGGCTGAACAGGTCGACAACAGGAGCAGACACGGCTGGCGGAGCTTCGCCCAGCACGTCATTGCGCAGCTGTTGAGAGAAGTCGGGGATGGATGCCGCATTTGCCTCGGCTTCCTGTCGCATCTTGTCGACTTCAGCCTGGGCCAGCTGCACCTCGTTGTGTATCTGTTGTTCGAGCTGCCTGGCCGCCTGGCTGATTTCGCCTTGCACCTTGCGCAACTCGTCCAGCTCGATCTCGCGGCTGACGTCTGCCTTGACCTGAGCTACGTAACGCTGGGCGCGGCCAACCAGATGGCCCAGCGTCCGTGCGACCTTGGGCAGTCGTTCCGGGCCGATCACGACCAGGGCAACCGCCCCGATCACGACCATCTCTCCAAAGCTGATATCGAACACCCGTCTACCGCCCCGTCACTGATGGGATGTTTCTGCTCAGCGCTTTTCGCTGTCGGCGTCGATGACGCGACCGTTTTCTTTCTTCTCGGCCTGGTCGGCTGGGCCGTTCATGCCTTCCTTGAAGTTCTTCACGGCCGCGCCGAGGTCGCCGCCGACATTGCGCAATTTCTTGGTGCCAAAGACCATGACAACGATCAGCAGGACGATAAGCCAATGCCAGATGCTAAAGGAACCCATGATGATTACTCCTTGATGATCGGGCTAGATTGCCCAATGCATGCGTCAACAGTGTAAGAAACCGGCGGTGGGCCGCTCAGTTGTGATTCAGTTGTTCGAGTGTTTCCGACATCTTGCCGCTGCCGCCGCCAAAGACGTGGACGTGCAGGTGGAACACCACCTGGCCACCGCCGTGGCCGGTATTGATGGCGGTGCGGAAGCCCGCCTCCAGGCCTTGCTCGCGGGCGAGCTTGGGGGCCAGCAGCAACAGCTTGCCGAGCAGTCTCTCGTGCTCGTCATTGCATTGGACCAGCGATTCCACGTGCTGTTTCGGCACCAGCAGGAAATGTACTGGGGCGATCGGGTTGATGTCGTGGAAGGCGATGACCTCGTCGTCCTCGTAGACCTTCTTCGACGGGATGTGCCCGGCGGCGATCTTGCAGAAAATGCAGTCAGTCATGAGGCTTTCCTGTCAGCTTTGCGGGCGCGAGGCTTTTTCGTCGATGCCGGAGATGCCTTCGCGGCGGTGCAGTTCGGCGAGGACGTCATCCGGGCCTAGGCCGTGCCAGGACAGCAGCACCATGCTGTGGAACCACAGGTCTGCCACTTCGCGCACGATGTGCAGGCGGTCGTTGTCCTTGGATGCCATGACGGTTTCGGTGGCCTCTTCGCCAACCTTTTTTAGAATGGCATCCTGCCCCTTGTGAAACAGCTTGGCGACATAGGAGGACTCCGGGTCCGCATGCTTGCGGGTTTCCAGCGTTTCCGCCAAGCGGTGTAATACTTCTGCGCTGATCATGTTTGCGTTATCAGTATTGGCCGAAAGCCATATTGTAATGGCGGAGTGTGAAAAAAGTGTAAAACAAGCGTCACACGCCCAAGCTGCGCTCAGTGCTTGTGGTAGATCGCGTCCGGGTCCTTGAGCACGGCATCGGTGACGACCCAGCTCCCGCCTTCCAGCCTGCGGTAGAAGCAGCTCTCCCGCCCGGTATGGCAGGCAATGCCACCTTGTTGCTCGATCGAATAGATGATCACGTCCTCATCGCAGTCGAGCCTGATTTCGTGCACTTTCTGGAAGTGGCCGGACTCTTCGCCCTTGTGCCACAACCGGTTGCGGCTGCGCGACCAGTAGTGGGCCGTGCCCTTGTCCGCCGTGAGCGCGAGGGCTTCGCGGTTGGCGTAGGCGAACATCAGCACGCGGCCGCTCTGCCAGTCCTGGGCAATGACCGGGATCAGCCCTTGGGCATCCCAGCGGATCTCGTCGAGCCAGCTCACAGGCGAACCTCGATACCCTGGCTGCGCATCAGCTC
Source organism: Chitinivorax sp. PXF-14 (assembly GCF_040812015.1). Taxonomy (NCBI): domain Bacteria; kingdom Pseudomonadati; phylum Pseudomonadota; class Betaproteobacteria; genus Chitinivorax; species Chitinivorax sp. PXF-14. Next base: position 108,535 of record NZ_JBFNXJ010000006.1, read on the forward strand.
CTTGGCCTCGCGCACCGTGTATTCGCCAAAATGGAAGATGCTGGCGGCGAGCACGGCGTCGGCGTGTCCTTGCAGGACGCCATCGGCCAGATGCTGCAGATTGCCGACCCCGCCCGAGGCGATGACCGGGATGTCGACCGCATCGGAGACGGCGCGCGTCAGCGGCAGGTTGAAGCCGATCTTGGTGCCGTCGCGGTCCATGCTGGTCAACAGGATTTCGCCGGCGCCGAGCTGCTGCATCTTGCGTGCCCATTCGACGGCGTCGAGGCCCGTCGGCTTGCGGCCGCCGTGTGTGAAGACTTCCCACTTGGGCTGACCGGGCGCCCCGACATCCTTGGCGTCGATGGCGACGACGATGCACTGCGAGCCGAAGCGACCCGCGGCATCCGCCACGAGTCGGGGATTGGTCACCGCCGAGGTGTTGATCGACACCTTATCGGCACCCGCATTGAGCAAACGACGGACATCTTCGACCTGACGTACGCCACCGCCCACGGTGAGCGGAATGAACACCTGAGATGCGACGGCCTCGATGATGTGCAGGATGATGTCGCGCTCGTCGGAGCTCGCTGTGATGTCGAGAAAGGTCAACTCGTCGGCACCCTGGTCGTCGTAGCGCTTGGCAATTTCGACCGGGTCGCCGGCATCGCGCAGGCCAACGAAATTGACACCCTTGACGACCCGGCCGGCGGTGACGTCAAGACAGGGGATGATGCGTTTGGCTAGTGACATGGCTTAACTCAGGGCTGGTCGGGGGCGGCAGGGGAATAGACAGCGGGCGGACATCAAGCTGGCGGCAGTGACTGCCGCCAGACGCGGATCACGCACGCAGTTGATCGGCCAGATCCTGCGCTGCCTTGAAGTCGATGGTGCCTTCGTAAATGGCGCGGCCGGTGATGGCACCGACGACCCCTTCATCCTCGACCTTGCACAGTTGTTTGACGTCGTCGAGATTGGTCAGGCCGCCGCTGGCGATCACCGGGATATGCAGGTGTTGCGCCAGTTTCACCGTTGCCTCGATGTTCACGCCGTTGAGCATGCCATCACGACCGATGTCGGTATAGATGACCGATTCCACGCCGTAGTCCTCGAAGCGCTTGGCTAGGTCGATCACGTCGTGACCGGTGATCTTCGACCAGCCATCCACCGCCACCTTGCCGTCCTTGGCGTCGAGGCCGACGATGACGTGGCCGGGAAAGGCGTCGCATGCCTCATGCAGGAAGCCCGGCGTCTTGACGGCGGCGGTGCCGATGATGACGTAGCTGATGCCGATGTCGAGGTAGCGTTCGATCGTTTCCAGGTCGCGAATGCCGCCGCCCAGTTGCACCGGGATCTCGGCGTTGATCACCGACATGATTTCCTGGATGGCGGACAGGTTCTTGGGCTTGCCGGCAAAGGCGCCATTCAGGTCGACCAGGTGCAGGCGACGCGCGCCTTGGTCGAGCCAATGCTTGGCCATGGCAGCCGGATCTTCGGAAAACACGGTCGCGTCTTCCATGGCGCCTTGCTTGAGTCGGACACACTGACCGTCTTTGAGGTCGATAGCGGGAATAAGCAGCATGATGTTGTGGCGTTACGTGAACAAATAAAAACCAGGCTCAGGCCTGGCCATCCCATAGAACAAAATTCTTCAGCAGCTGCAGCCCGGCGTTGTGGCTCTTTTCCGGGTGAAACTGCGTGGCGAACACATTGTCCTTGCCGACCGCACAGGTAAAGCGGAACGGGTAATCCGACTCGCCGGTGACGAGTGCCGGCTCCGGCGTGTCGACATAATAGCTGTGAACGAAGTAGAAGCGCTCGCCATCGGCAATGTCTTTCCACATCGGGTGCGGCCGTTTTTGCCAGACTTCGCTCCAGCCCATGTGCGGCACCTTGAGTTTCTGTCCGTTGGCATCGAACATCTTGTCGGCGGGGAAGCGCACGACATTGCCCGGCAGGATGCCGATGCCTGGTGTGTCGAACTCCTCGCTATGCTCGAACAGCATCTGTTCTCCGATGCAAATGCCAAGGAAGGGCTTGCTTGCCGCGCTTGCCGTCACCGCTTCGCGCAGGCCGCGCTGGTCGAGCTCGGCCATGCAGTCACGCATGGCGCCCTGGCCGGGAAACACGGCCTTGTCGGCGCGATGGATGATGTCGGGGTCGCTCGTGAGCACGATGTTCGCCTCCGGGGCGACGTGTTCGAGTGCCTTGGTGACAGAGCGCAGGTTGCCCATGCCATAGTCGATGACCGCAATCGTCTGTTTCATTTCGATGTCTGTGTAATGGGTCTAGAGCGTGCCCTTGGTCGACGGCATCTGGCCGGCCATGCGCGGATCGAACTCGACGGCCATGCGCAAGGCGCGGCCGAATGCCTTGAACACTGTCTCGGCCTGATGGTGCGAGTTGGTGCCGCGCAGATTGTCGATGTGCAGCGTGCACGCGGCATGGTTCACGAAGCCTCGGAAAAACTCGAGGAACAGGTCGACGTCGAACTGGCCGATCTGCGCCCGTGTGAACGGGATGTGGTACTCGATGCCGGGACGGCCCGAAAGATCGACCACGACGCGTGACAGTGCCTCGTCGAGCGGGACATAGGCATGGCCGTAGCGGCGCACGCCCTTCTTGTCGCCCACTGCCTTGGCGATGGCCTGGCCCAGCGTGATGCCGGTGTCTTCGACGGTATGGTGGGCATCGATATGAAGGTCGCCCTTGGCGACGATATCGAGATCGATCAGGCCATGGCGGGCGATCTGGTCGAGCATGTGGTCGAGAAACGGGACGCCGGTATTCAGATTGGCCTGGCCGGTGCCGTCGAGATTGACCTTGACCGTGATCTGGGTCTCGAGGGTGTTGCGGGTGACTTCTGCTGTGCGCATTACGGTTTCGCTGCTTAAAGGGTTAGGCGCAGGCTTAAATTAAAGCCGATTTAAGCGCTTCGAACAACATCTGGTTCTCTTCGGGGGCGCCAACAGTCAGGCGCAGGCAGTTTTTCAGCGAGGGGTGCGCCGCATCGAGATTCTTGATCAGGATACCCTGCGCCCTCAGCTTCGCGTTGACTGCATTGGCGTCTGGTACGCGCACCAGGATGAAGTTGGCATCCGACGGAAAGGTTTCGATGCCGGGCAGGGTGGTCAGTGCCGAAAACAGCTTGGTGCGTTCCTCACGTAACACCTGTGTCTGCGCGTTGAGCACGTCGATGTGGCCGAGCACGGTTTCGGCTGCATGCTGGGTCAGCACATTGATGTTGTAGGGCAGGCGCAGTTTTTCGAGTTCATCCAGCCATTGTGCCGCACCGACCAGGTAGCCAAGGCGCAGCCCGGCTAGCCCGAGCTTCGATACGGTGCGCATCACCAGCACGTTGTCGAATTCGGCCAAGCGCGGCAAGAAGCTGTCGCGTGCGAACGCCTGGTAAGCCTCGTCGATGACGACGAGGCCTGGCGTGGCGTGGATGATGCGCTCGATCTCGGCGGGCTCGAAATGGTTGCCGGTCGGGTTGTTCGGGTAGGCGAGGAAGACCAGCGCGGGCTGCTCGCGTTTGATCGCGGCCAGCGTGGCATCGAGATCGAGCGTGAAGTCCGCTTTGAGCGGTACGCCGACATAACGCATATTGCAGAACGTCGCGATCATGCGATACATCACGAAGCTAGGCTCGACGCTGAGAATGGCCGTACCCGGCTTGGCGACCGCCATGGCGAGGATCTGGATGATTTCATCCGAGCCGTTGCCGAGCAGTAGCTGCATGTCGTCCGGCAGGCTGAACGCCCTGCGCAGGCTGGCTTTCAAGGTGGCGTAGCTGGCGTCGGGATAGCGATTGACGGGGAGCTTGCCCAGCGTTTCGCCGAGTTCGTCGCACAAGGTTGGCGGCAGCCCGAACGGGTTCTCCATCGCGTCGAGCTTGACCATATTGGCGGCCGGCTGCACGTGGTAGGCCTTGAGCGCCAGGATGTCGGGGCGGATCAGTTGTTGTGGATTGCTCATCTGCGTTGCGTGTCCGGTGTCTGTCGCACTCATGGCTGGTCGAGGCGGTATTCCGCCGAGCGGGCGTGGGCTTGCAGGCCTTCGCCATGGGCTAGCGTCGAGGCGATGCGTCCCAGCGTCTGCGCGCCGTTGCGCGACACCATGATCAGGCTGGAGCGCTTCTGGAAGTCGTAGACGCCCAGCGGGCTGGCGAATCTCGCCGTACGCGATGTCGGCAACACGTGGTTGGGGCCGGCGCAGTAGTCGCCGAGCGATTCCGAGGTGTAGCGGCCCATGAAGATGGCGCCGGCATGCCGGATCTTGCCGACCCAGGCCTGCGGATCGGCCACCGACAGCTCGAGGTGTTCCGGCGCAATCCAGTTGGCGATCTCACAGGCCTCGTCGAGATCGGCGACCTGGATCAGTGCGCCACGGTTGCCGAGTGAGGCCTCGATGATGTCGTGGCGCGGCATGGTCGGCAACAGCTTGGCGATACTGGCCTGGACTCGTTCGAGGAATGCGACGTCGGGGCTCAGCAGGATGGATTGTGCAATTTCGTCGTGCTCGGCCTGGCTGAACAGGTCCATCGCGATCCAGTCCGGGTCGGTTTCGCCGTCGCAGATCACCAGGATCTCCGATGGGCCCGCTACCATATCGATACCGACCACGCCGAACACATGGCGTTTGGCCGCCGCGACATAGGCATTGCCTGGGCCGACGATCTTGTCGACCTGGGGGATCGTTTCGGTACCATAGGCCAGTGCCGCCACGGCCTGCGCGCCACCGATATTGAATACGCGGTGCACGCCGGCCAGGTAGGCGGCGGCCAGTACGAGCTGCTGCTCGCCACCGTCCCGCGCGGGCGAGACCATGATGATCTCGCCGACGCCTGCCACTTGGGCCGGCATCGCGTTCATCAATACCGACGAGGGGTAGGCCGCCTTGCCGCCTGGCACATAGATGCCGACACGATCGAGTGGCGTGACCTGCTGGCCGAGCAGGGTGCCGTCGTCTTCGGTGTAATGCCAGGAGGGCTGTTTCTGATGCTCGTGATAGCGCTTCACGCGCTCGGCTGCGGCGCTGAGCGCCTGCTTCTCGGCCTCGGGCAGGCCGTCGTAGGCCGCCTTGAGCGTCGCGTGCGGCAATTCCAGCTCAGCCATCGTCTGCGCCGACGAACGGTCGAAGCGCTGCGTGTAGTCGATCACGGCCGCATCGCTGCGGGCCTTCACATCGGCCAGTATGTTCAATACGGCGGCATCGACTTGCGGATCTTGCGCGGTTTCGAAGGCCAGCAGGCGGGAGAGTTCAGCGCGGAATTCGGCGCTGCGCGAATCGAGGCGGCGGATAGTGGCCATGGCAGTTGGTCTCAAGCGAAGCAAGATTATAGCGTTCGCGCGACATCTGAGCGATTTAAATTGCGCTCATCGCGACCCGAGCAGGGCCGCGCTTGCCTGCTTGGGCCGTTGTTCAGACGGGATGATGATGCTGGATGGCGTTGGCGAAGGTATCCAGAATCGGTTTCAACTGTGCGCGCTTGAGCTTGTAAGCGGCCTGATTCACCACCAGGCGGGAGCTCACGTCATAGATGTGCTCGACGGCGACCAGGTTGTTGGCCTTGAGTGTGCCGCCGGTGCTCACCAGGTCGACGATCGCATCGGCGAGTCCGACCAGCGGGGCCAGCTCCATCGAGCCATACAGCTTGATCAGGTCGACGTGCACGCCTTTCGCCGCAAAGTGCTCGCGCGCCGAATCGGTGTACTTGGTGGCCACGCGCAGACGCGCGCCACGCTTGACCGCGCCTTCATAATCGAAGCCTGCGCGTACGGCTACCATGAGCCTGCACTTGGCAATTTCGAGATCGAGGGGCTGGTACAGGTTGGCACCGCCATGCTCGCGCAGTACATCCTTGCCGGCCACGCCCAGGTCGGCCGCGCCATGTTGGACATAGGTCGGCACGTCGCTTGCACGCACGATGATCAGGCGCACGCCGGGCAGGTTGGTGCCGATGATCAGCTTGCGCGAGGTTTCCGGGTTCTCCGTCGGCACGATGCCTGCTGCTTCCAGTAGTGGCAGGGTCTCGTCAAAGATGCGGCCCTTGGAGAGGGCGATGGTCAACATAGTCAATGCAATGTCCGTAATGCGGGCAAGATTGCCGCAATTTTAACCCAAAGCGGCGAATTTGTTGCGCCGCATCAGCTTTTCTTGTTGGGGTTGAGGAAGTTTTCGAATTCGTCGAGCGAGATTTCCTCGACGGCGATCGACTGTTTCCTGAGCAGGCGGAGGTCGTCCACCAGTTGTACCTCTTCCCGCTCGGGCGGCTTCGCCTCGCCGTCTGCCTCGGCGGGGGGCGCTGCATTCGGGGCGTCGGGATAAGCGGGTTCGGCATCGTAATCCGCCTGCTCCGGTGCCTGGTCATCGCTGTAATCGGTGCGAAAGCGCCAGAACACCGCGGGGATCTCGATCCCGGCGTGTTCCTTGACGAACTGGCGGATCTGGATCTCGAGGATGTTCGAGAAACGCAGCTTTTTCTGTGGCTGCGCCTTGACGAGCACGATGGGCTGCCGGTCGAACAGCACCACGTATACCTTGACGTTCTCGATCTGCCGAAGCTCGAAGAAACGGTTGACCAGCGTCTGGGTGACGGCAACCGTCTGTACATCGGTCTGCTGGGGCTTGTCTTCCTTGCCTAGCGAGAAAAAGCCCATGGGGTCTGCTCCAGCGATGGCGGCAGGGCTTGTCGCAGTCCGATCCCACGACCCAATCCCGCCGGGTTTTCGTTTTGACCGCGGCAGGCCGGGGCCGGTTCAGTGCCCCGCTGCCCTGGCGTATCAGCTGATACGCTCAATTTGCGCGCCAACGCCGCCTAGCTTGCGCTCGATGTGTTCATAGCCGCGGTCGAGGTGATAGATGCGGTCGACAATGGTTTCGCCCTCGGCGACCAGGCCGGCAATGACCAGGCTGGCCGAGGCGCGCAGGTCTGTTGCCATGACGGTGGCGCCCGACAGCTTGTCGACACCCTGCACGATGGCGGTGTTGCCGCTGGTTTCGATGTTGGCGCCCATGCGGATCAGCTCGGGGGCGTGCATGAAGCGGTTCTCGAAGATCGTCTCGGTGATGACGCCGGTACCCTCGGCCAGCGTGTTCAAGGTCATGAACTGCGCCTGCATGTCGGTCGGAAAGGCCGGATAGGGCTGGGTGCGTAGGTTCACCGCCTTCGGGCGCTGCTTCATGTCGAGGCTGATCCAGTTCTTGCCTGCCTCGATATGGGCGCCGGCTTCCTTGAGCTTGTCGAGCACTGAGTCGAGGATGTCCGCGCGCGTGTTACGCAGCACCAGATGGCTGCGGCTCAGTGCGGCGGCCACGAGGAAGGTGCCGGTCTCGATGCGGTCGGGCATCACGCGGTGCTCCGCTGCGTGCAGCCTTTCCACGCCCTCGATGGTGATGGTATCGCTGCCGGCACCATAGACCTTGGCGCCCATTGCGTTCAGGCATTCGGCCAGGTCGACCACCTCGGGCTCACGCGCGGCGTTCTCGATGGTGGTCACGCCGTCGGCCAGGGCGGCGGCCATCATCAGGTTTTCGGTGCCGGTCACGGTGACCATGTCGGTCACGATCTTGGCGCCCTTGAGACGCTTGGCCTGGGCCTTGATGTAGCCGTGTTCGATCTTGATCTCGGCGCCCATCGCTTCGAGGCCCTTGATGTGCTGGTCCACCGGGCGGCTACCGATGGCGCAGCCCCCCGGCAGGCTCACGGCGGCCTCGCCGAAGCGGGCCAGCATGGGACCGAGCACGAGGATGGAGGCGCGCATCGTCTTCACCAGCTCGTAGGGGGCAACCAGCTTGTCGACCCCGCTGGCGGTGATCTCGAATTCGTGGACGTTGTCGGTCATGACGCGCACGCCCATCTGCTGAAGCAGCTTCTGCGTGGTCAGCACGTCGCGCAATTGCGGCACGTTGGTGAGGCGCAGGGTGTCACCGGTCAGCAGGCCGGCGCACAGAATCGGCAGGGCCGCATTCTTGGCGCCGGAGATGGTGATTTCGCCGGCGAGGGGGGCGCCGCCCTGGATTTTGAGTTTGTCCATGTCTACAGTCTTGTGATGATGCCTCGGGCGCGATGTCCGGTCGCACTGGCCCAGTGCCGACCATCGCGCGATATTGGTTCAGCCGTAGCTGGCGCCCAGTGACAGGAGGCTTGCCTTGGCCTCCGCTTCCTTGCGTGATTACGCTTGCGTTGCGGCCCATTGCTCCGGGCTGTAAGTCTTCATCGACAGCGCGTGAATCTCCTCGCGCATGCGGTCCCCCAGGGCCTGGTAGACGCGCTGGTGCTGCTGGATGCGGGTTTTGCCGGCAAATTCGCGGCTGACGATCAATGCCTCGAAGTGATGGCCGTCGCCGGCAACTTCGAGGATGTCACAGGGCAGGCCTGCGGCGATGTATTGCTTCAGTTGTTCTGGGGTCACCATGGTCTGTGCTCGGGTGTGTTGAGGAGTGCGCGTTGCCTGCGGCAAGGCACGCTTAGTGTCGTAGTTTATATCCGCGCTTCAGCAGCTGCAGCGTCAGCAGGCCAAGCGCGATGGTACAGGTGCTCACCACGGCCAGACTGGTGCCGGGCGGCACGTCCGAGGCGCCGAGAAAGCCGTACCTGAAGCCGTCGATCATGTAGAAAAACGGGTTCAGGTGCGAGGCTCTCTGCCAGACGGCTGGCAGGGAGTGGGTCGAATAGAACACGCCGGCCAGGAAGGTCATCGGCATGATCAGGAAGTTCTGGAAGCCGGCGAGCTGGTCGAATTTCTCCGCCCAGATACCGGCGATCAGGCCCAGCGTGCCCAGCATGGCGCAGCCGAGAAAGGCGAAGAGCAAGGCCCATAGCGGATGCGGGAGCGCTGGCGGGATGAACCAGAGCGTCACCACGAACACCCCTGCGCCGACTGCCAGGGCGCGCATGACCGAGGCGATCACGTAGGCGCCGAAGAACTCGAACTCGGCCAGCGGCGGCAATAGGATGAACACGATATTACCGGTGATCTTGGACTGGATCAGGCTCGACGAGCTGTTGGCGAATGCGTTCTGCAGCATCGACATCATGATCAGGCCGGGCACCAGGAAGCTATTGTAGGTGACCCCCTGGTACACCTGCACGCGGTCACCCACGGCGTGGGAAAAAATCAGCAGGTAGAGCAGGGCAGTCACGACGGGAGCGAGCACCGTCTGCAGGCTGACCTTCCAGAAGCGCAGCACCTCTTTGTAGAGCAGGGTAGGAAATCCGGTCATCGTGGTGTTATGGCTTGTGCATGACCTGGACGAATACGTCTTCCAGGTTCGGTTGTTCCAGCACCAGATCCTGCACGGTAACGCCCGCCTCGCGCAGCGTGGCAAGTATCGCCTCCAGCTGGTTGATTGCGGGCAGTTTCAGCCGATAGTAGCCGTCAGCCTCGTCTGCCAGCAAAGCGTGCAGGCTTGCCGGCAGCTGCTTGGGCGACAACTGCACGCGCAAGGTATGTGATGCGTGGCTGTGCAGAAAGTTTTCCTTGCGGTCCAGCGCGATGATGCGGCCCTGCTTGAGCATCGCGATGCGGTTGCACAGTGTCTCGGCTTCTTCGAGATAGTGCGTGGTGAGCACGATGGTATGGCCGGCCTGATTGAGTCGCCTGATGAAATCCCACAAGCTTTGGCGCAGCTCGACATCGACCCCGGCTGTCGGCTCGTCCAGCACGATCACCGGCGGGCGGTGGACCAGGGCCTGCGCCACCAGCACGCGCCGCTTCATGCCGCCGGACAGCGCGCGCATGTTGACATTGGCCTTGTTCATGAGGTCAAGGTTGCTCATGATCTCGTCGATCCAGTCGTCGTTGCGCGTGAGCCCGAAATAGCCGGACTGGAGGCGCAATGTCTCGCGCACCGTGAAGAAGGGGTCGAATGCCAGTTCCTGCGGCACGATGCCGAGGTTGCGGCGAGCATCGCGGTATTGGCTGGCGACGTCGTAGCCCATCACCGAGATGTGGCCGGCGTCGGCGCGCGCCAATCCTGCCATGATCGAAATCAGCGTCGTCTTGCCTGCGCCGTTGGGGCCGAGCAGCGCAAAGAACTCGCCGGGCTCGATGTCGAAGCTGACATTGTCGAGTGCCTGCAAGTGCTTGTAACGCTTGGAAATATTGCGGATGCTGAGGGCGGCCGTCATGGGCTGACGTGGCGGGTGGCAAAACCGCTATTCTACACGAAGGCACAGGCTGGGGCCGACCCCGCTGTGGAAAGAAAAACGGCCGCCATGCGGCGGCCGTCGGACGGTGAGACGGTGATCAGAAACGCGAGGACAGGCTGACGCTTGCCGAACGATCCTTGACGTTGTCCATACCCACCACCTGGTTGTAGTTCACGCCAACGCTGGTGGTCTTGCCGAGATCGACGTTGACGCCGAGCGACACCGTGCCGTAGTTCGCATCGGGCGAGCCGACCGGCAGCTGGAAGCTGGTGAAACCGTTGCTCAGGCCGAGTGTGAGCGAACGTTCACTGTCCTCGTACTCGTGACGCGCGGCCACGTCGACGAACGGACGCACGCCGCCGAAGCTGGTGGCCAGTGTGGCCTCCATGGCGAGGCCGACGCTGGCGACGGTGGACTTCACGTTCTGGTTACCAAAGCTCATGGCGGTGCTCGAGCCGCTGTTTTCCTGGTAGGCCGAGACGCCGGCACTCTGCACCGTGACGCCCGCATTCGGTGTCAGCTTGAGCATGCCCATGGCCAGGTTGTAGCCGCCACCGAGACGGAACATGGTGCGATCGCCCGAGGTGCTGCCGGTTTCGGTGCGCGTGACGGGGCCGAGCTTGATGTTGCGCTCGATCTTGCCGATATCGGTCTTGGCGACGCTGCCCAAACCGTCGATATAGGCATTGCCGAAGCTGCCGCGGCCGTACACGGTGATCGCGATTTCGCGGCTTTCCATCTTGCCTGCGCTGTCGCCGACCGAACCGGACTGGCGGCTCTGGGTCAGTGCCAGGCCGACGTTGACGTTGTCTTGCAGGATGACGTCGGCGCCAACCGTGGCGTTCCATTTGTTGTCGCCATCGAAGCGGCCCAGGCCATCGTGCGCGTCGGTGTCGGTGCGCGCGGCGCCGGCATCGACAAACACGCGCAGGCCGCCGCCAGCCTTGCTGGTGCCGTCGAGCATGCGCAGGTGGTTGCCGATCGTGCTCTCGATGCGGCGCCCGCCGGCCAGTTGCAGGTCCGCCAGCGGCGCGACGGCGCGCGGGGCATCGACGATGGACTCGATGTAGTCGGCGATCAGCGCGTTGGTGGTCGGGCTGACGTGACGGTCGTCGGCGAAGAAGTAGGCCTTGCTGGCATCAAAGCCGGGCTTGCTTGCCGTGCACGACAAGGACCATGCACCGCTGGCGGTGGGTGGGCAGGCAGAGCCAGTGACGTTGGCGATGCCGTAGGCGGTGTGATTGGCGATCACTTCGTTGACGAAGTTGTAGATGTCGACCGAGATGGCATTGGTGCCTTGCTGGTACAGCCCCGAGCCGGTCGCCAGATTGAAGCCTTGGGACAGCTGCTGGGCGCCGCCGGCCAGCTGGGTGTAAGCGCCGTTGAGCTGGGTTTCCAGGTTGGGGAGACCCGCGCCTTGCAGGATCGTGGCGGCTGCCCTGAATGCGTTGGCCCGCGCGGTGGCTGGGTCGTCGCTGGCGCGCAGCTGGGCGAGCATGGCGGGCACGGCCTGCCCCAGCAGGGCCGTCTGTTGTGCCTGGCTCAGCGGGGTCTGCGCCAGCGTGGCTTGTACTGCGGCATAGGTGATCGCCGGGGTGACGGCAAAGTTGGGCAGGTTGGGGACGATGATGTAGCGCGCCCCGGTGGCCTTCAGCGTGGCCACCTGCGTCACCAGACCGGTGGCCGAGCGGACGACTTCGGCCTGGGCTGCTGCCGGGTTGGTTGCGGCGAGCGACAGGGCGACAGGAATATCGTTACCGCCGCTGAACACGACATAGAGCGAATTCGGGTTGCTTCTGCCTGCCTGTACGGCGAGACCGACCTGGGTCGGCAGGTCCAGGATGTCGCCGAACGGGCCGGTGTTGGTGCTCTCGACCGAGCGTGCGCCGCCTTCGGCGTAGTTGTTGCCGGTGGCGCCCAGGTTCGGGTTGTTCGGATTGATCGGGATGGCGGTGAAGCCATAGTGTGCCGCCAGCAGGTCTGCATAGTTCGGCTCGGGGTTGACCGTGAAATGGGCGCCCGCCGCCACGCCGGAGGCGCCGGTGAAGGCGCCGGTGTCTGTCAGGCTGTCGCCGAAGAAGTAGATGTTCTGGAAGTCCACGGCCTGCGCTGCACAGCTGAAGGAGGCGGCAATCGCAAGGGAGAGCAGGGATTTCTTGTAAGACACGGTGTTGATTCCTATTCCAAGGGGCGCTAATTGTTATCGTGATTGGCGCCGGGGGCGACGCGAATCCGTCCGGCCGGCGAGCAGTGCTAAGGTACTGAGTAATTGCTCCATAGGCAACTGTTGCGTGCTCGGATCGGCGCGCTGCAGCTGTTTTATATGAGATGTGTAATGTATTTGTCAGCATCGATAGTCAGAATGGCGGGTGAAATCAGTTACACTTGCAAACCACCATAGACGCTGTTTGCCGGCTCAATTTCCGGGATCGCCGGTTTCACCACTCATGCATTCGTTCGAACACTACAAGATCATCGGCAAGCTGGGCCAAGGCGCGATGGGCGTGGTCTACAAGGCCATCGACACGCGCCTGGAGCGGCCTGTCGCGCTCAAGGTGGTCAGCATCGATCTCGACGAATCCGAGCGTGTGCAATTTGCCGCGCGGCTGCAGCTCGAAGCGCGTGCGGCGGCCAAACTCAACCATCCGAACATCATCACCATCTACGAGTGCGGTGAGGTCAACGGCCTGCCTTATATCGCGATGGAATTCATCGATGGGCCGACCCTGCGTGAGCTGTTGTCGTCGGGCAAGCGCCTGTCGGTGGACAAGGTGCTCAAGATCACCGGACAGTTGCTCAAGGGGGTCGCCTATGCACACCAGAACGGCATCGTGCATCGCGACATCAAGCCGGCCAACCTGATGTTCACCTCGAACGGCGTGCTCAAGATCACCGATTTCGGCATTGCCAAGGTGTCGGCATCGAACATGACGCACACCGATACCTTGCTTGGCTCGCCGCGCTACATGTCGCCCGAGCAGCTGTCCGGCAAGGTGGTGGATGGCCGCTCCGACATTTTCTCGGTGGGCTCGGTACTGTACGAGATGTTGGCTGGCCGGCCGCCGTTCGATAGCGATAATGTCGCCAGCATTGTCTACCAGATATTGTTCGAGCCGCCGCCATCATTGCCCGAGCTCAATGGCGAGGTGCCGACCTGGCTCGATGAAGCGGTCGGCTGCTGCCTGGCAAAGAGCCCGGCCGAGCGCTTTCAGACGGCTGATGAGCTGATCGAGCTATTGAAGCAGGGGCGCCGCGAAGCGAGGCTGGCCGATACAGTGGTCGTGCAACCGGAGGACCCGCCGCCATCTCCGCTTGTGGCCGGCCCACACCGGGCACGGTGGGGGCTGCTGGGCGGTGCCGTGGTGGCCTTGCTTGCCGGCGGCGTGTGGCTGGGCACGGCAATCAAAGCACCGAGTGTGCCGCCGGTACAAACCTCGCTGGTCGCGCCGGCCAAACCCGATGCCGCCACTTTGTCGCCGCAGATGAACTGGTCCGACAAGGGCGCGGTGACATTGAAGACGGCGCCGCCCAGCGATGTGGCGGCAAGCGAACCCGCGAAGGAAGAGAAGCCGCACCAACCCGTTGCGAATGACAAGCCGGCGCCAGCCGTGTCGCCGGTAAAACACTCGCCGAAGGGGGCGACTCGCGCCGGCCAGCCGGCACAGGACGATGGCAGCAAGTCGGCCCGGGTACCCGAGGCGGTGGAGCGTAGCCATGACTCGGATCGTGGCGAGCTTGCCAAGCATGCAGAGGTGCCAAGGCATGCCGAGACGGTCAAGCCGGCCGACAAGAAATCGTTCTGGGAAAAGCAGGTTGATTGTCTGAAGGAAGGGCTCTGCGAACAGCCGGTCCAGCGCAGGCAGAGCGCCAAGTAGCGCTAGGTGTGACGTAAAGAAAAGGGGCCTGTTGGCCCCTTTCTCATTGCTTCTTGCGCCAGCCGATCACGTCGATGGCGGTGGGCTGCTGCTGCCGGCCCCGTGTCTACTTCGCTTCATCGGCTTTCGGTTCGTCGGCGAATGGGTCATCCGGATCGACCAGCACCGGCGGCGCGCCATCGTAGATTTCGCTCTGGCGCCGCTGGAGGTAGGCGTCGCGGGTAAAGGCGTAGGGGTCGAGCGCTGCTGTGTCGAGCACGTTGCTGATGCCTAGCAATTCGCTGCGCAGATGGATGGTGCGCAGGCCGTCCACGCTGTTCCGTGCGGGGACGTCGCTGGCGTGCGATACCGGATCGGCCTGGTAGTCGCCAATCAGTGCCACCGAATCGCGCAATGTGGATGGCCCCAGTAGCGGCAGCACCAGATATGGCCCGCTGCCGACGCCCCAGTAGCCGAGTGTCTGCCCCAGGTCTTCGCGGCGTGCGGCAAAGCCTGCTGGTGTCATGATGTCGATGAAGCCGGCCAGGCCCAGCGTCGAGTTCACTGCAAACCGGCCGAAGCTGACCAGGGTGGCTTCCGGCTTGCATTGCAGCGCATTGTTGAGCGTATTGCGAACTTCGCTGAGATTGCTGAAGAAGTTGCTGAGGGCGGTGCGCACCGGTTCGGGCAGCACCGTCGAGTAAGCCTCGGCGACGGGGCGAATGACGTACTTGTCGGCGTTCTGGTTGAAGCTGTCCACCTTGCGGTTGACTGGCTCGAACGGGTCGCTACGCGTGGGCGAGGCGGCACAGCCAGCCAGCACGAGCAGGGAGGAGACGACGGCAGCGATGGGAAGACGCAGCATCCTTACCTCAATCGATTGGCACGATGGCTTCGACACCGTACAGCGCGGCCAGCGAGCGCAGGTTTGCCGGCACATTCTCGCAGCGCAGCACGATGGATTGCTCCTCGGCGCGTCTAAGCCAGGCCAGTACCAGTGCGATGGCGCTCGAATCGACTTCGTTGACCTCGGCGAGATCGAGCACCGTTTCCGGCACCGCCAGTTGCTCGACTACGCGCGCCATCACCAGCCTGGCTTCGCGGTAGGTCAGATCGCCGGATAGCTTGATGCGCATCGAATCAGGCCTTGCCCGCCGGTACGGCGGCGTTCTTGTCCTTGAGCGACTTGATCAGGCCGTCGATGCCGCTCTGCTTCACCGTCTCGCCGAAGGTGCCGCGGTAGTTGGTCACCAAGCTCACGCCGCCAACAATCACATCATAGACTTTCCAGCCCTGTTCTGCCTTGCGCAGCTTGTAGTTGATCGCGACAGGCTGCTGGCCAGCTACGGCGACATCGGTGTTCACCGTGACGTCGGTGGCGGCTGCATCGGCCTTGACCGGCTTCACATCGATCGCCTGCACCTTGTAGGAGGTCAGCGTTGCGGAGTAGGTGCGTACCAGCAGCGTCTTGAATTCTTCCGTCAGCTGCGCCTTCTGCGCGTCGCTGGCGGCGCGCCAGTCCTTGCCGACGGCAAGCCCGGTCATGCGCGTGAAATCGAAGCTCGGCAACACTTTCTGCTCGATCAGCTCACGCAGTTTCTTGTCGTTCTTTTCCTTCTTCATCACATCGAGCACCTCGCTCGATGTTTGCCGTACCAGCGATTCGGCATCGCTGATGTTGGCCAGCGCCGCGCCGGCGATCAGGCTGAGGCTCAGGACGAACAGGGAGAGTAGCTTTTTCATGATGGCTCCAATGGTGTCTTGTCTTGTTCGAGCGTCAGTTTGCCGCGCTCTCTTCTTTGGGCTTGCCGGCTTTTTCCGCGCTCGAGAACAGGAAGCGACCGATCAGGTCTTCGAGGACAACCGCAGATTGGGTGATGGTGATCTTGTCGCCATTTTTCAAGGCCTGATCATCGCCACCCTCGGTCAGACCGATGTATTGCTCGCCGAGCAGACCCGAGGTCAAGATGGCGGCCGAGGTGTCCTTGGAGAACGGGTAGCGCTGGTCGATGGCGATCGTGACAACGGCGTTGTAGGCCTTGGTGTCGAACTGGACGTTGGTCACGCGGCCGACGACCACGCCTGCGCTACGAACCGGCGCACGGGACTTGAGGCCACCGATATTGTCGAAATTGGCGGAGACGGTGTAAGTCGCCTTGGCGTCGAATGAGCCGCTCAGGTTGCCGACCTTCATGGCCAGGAAAATCAGCGCGGCGATGCCGAGCGAGACGAAGATGCCAACCCACAGGTCAATGGTGGTCCGGTTCATAATTTTATGCTACCCCACGAAACATGAATGCAGTCAGAACGAAGTCGAGTGCGAGGATGACTAGTGCAGAGCTGACCACGGTGCGGGTGGTCGCGCGCGACACGCCCTCGGCGGTCGGCGGGGCGTCGTAACCCTCGAATACGGAGATCAGCGTGACGGCGGCGCCGAACACGAAGCTCTTGACCACGCCGTTGACGATATCGAAACGGAAGTCGACGGCGGACTGCATCTGCGACCAGAACGCCCCCGAATCGACCCCAATCAGCTTGACGCCGACCAGATAGCCGCCGATCACCCCCATCGACGAGAACATGGCGGCCAGCAGCGGCATCGAGATCACGCCAGCCCAGAAGCGTGGCGCCACGACGCGCGCGATCGGGTTGACGGCCATCATCTCCATCGCGGCGAGCTGCTCGGTGGTCTTCATCAGACCGATTTCGGCCGTCATGGCCGAGCCCGCCCGGCTCGCGAACAGCAGCGCGGCGATCACCGGGCCGAGCTCGCGCGTCAGCGAGAGCGCCACGAGCACGCCGAGCGCATCGGCCGAGCCATAGCGCTGCAGCGTGTCGTAGCCCTGCAGGCCGAGCACCATGCCGACGAACAGCCCGGAGATCAGGATGATGATCAACGACAGCACGCCGGCGAAATAGACTTCGCGGATGGTCAGGCTGAAACGGCGGAAGGCCATGCCGGAGTAAAGGAGTATCACGGCAAAGAAGCGCACCACGAAACCCAGGCGCCAGATACCGTTGATGCAGGTTCTCCCGATGAGGCGGATGCCCGAAGTGAGGGTGTCGATCATGCGCCATTCCTCCGCAACAGATCGGTGGCGTAATCTGGCGCCGGGTATTGAAACGGCACCGGGCCGTCCGGCTCGCCTTTGACGAACTGGTGGACGAAATCCATCTTCGAGGCACGGATCTCGTCTGGCGTGCCGTGTGCGACGATGGCGCCTTCCGATACGAAATAGATGTAATCGACGATCTGCAGCGATTCCTGCACGTCGTGCGTGACCACGATGGAGGTCGCGCCGAGGGCGTCGTTCAGCTTGCGGATCAGTTGGCCGACGATGCCGAGCGAGATGGGGTCGAGCCCGGTGAACGGTTCGTCGTACATCATCAGCATCGGGTCGAGCGCGATCGCGCGGGCCAGCGCGACACGACGCGCCATGCCGCCCGACAGCTCGGATGGCTTGAGCTTGTGTGCGCCGCGCAGGCCGACCGCATGCAGCTTCATCAGGACGAGGTCGCGAATCAGCTCTTCCGGCAGGTCGGTGTGCTCGCGCATCTGGAAGGCGACGTTGTCGAATACCGACATGTCGGTGAACAACGCGCCAAACTGGAACAGCATGCCCATCTTGCGGCGCAGCTGATAGAGGTCGTCGTGGTTGAGCTGGTTGACGGTCTGGCCGGCGACCCTGACGTTGCCGCGCGTCGGCTTGATCTGGCCGCCGATGAGACGCAGGATCGTAGTCTTGCCGCAACCCGAGCCGCCCATGATCGCGACGAGCTTGCCGCGCGGAATGCTCAGGCTGATGTCTCGGAGGATTGGCCTGCGCTTGTCGTAAGCGAAGGTTACGTTATCTATCTCGACGAGGTT
This sequence comes from Chitinivorax sp. PXF-14, assembly GCF_040812015.1. NCBI lineage: Bacteria > Pseudomonadati > Pseudomonadota > Betaproteobacteria > Chitinivorax > Chitinivorax sp. PXF-14. The sequence continues at coordinate 126,392 of NZ_JBFNXJ010000006.1, forward strand.
GTCGGCGCTGCCAGATGCCACGGTCAAGCCCAAATAAAAAGAGGTAAATTTTAGTCGAAAAATGGTGCATGGCGATATAGGTTTTGCAACATGTCTTCGCCGGTGTTGCAGTCGTACAACAGCTTGAAGCAAATGCTCTAGGGATATTTTATTCTATTTGCATGAAAAATGGCATGCCTGTTTGAAAGCCGGTATGGGTTTTCAGTCATTTGCCCTGGTGTCGCGGACGGTCATCGCTGAATATGTCAACGTAATTGCTGTGATGCAATAGATTGATGCGGACGTGTTCCAGGCTGGCCTGCGCGGGCCGAACATCTATAATCGCTAGCAGGAGGCCCGCCGACGAGAAGCGGGTAGGGAATCTGTACAAATGAATATCACCACCAGTCTGCCGGTATTGCTGCTTGTCGATGATGATCCCCTGATCGCCGAAACGCTGGCATTCGTGCTGCGCAAGCATTTCGATGTCTTGCTGGCGGATTCGGCCGAGCAGGCGATGGCGCTGCTGCGGGCGGCGCCGGTTGCGCCAGGGCTGGCCCTGGTCGATCTCGGTTTGCCGCCCGATCCACATGTGCCGACGGCCGGGTTCAAACTGATCGGCGATCTGCTCGCGTTCCGTCCCGATCTCAAGGTCGTGGTGCTGTCCGGGCAGAATGGCGAGGCCAACGCACGCCACGCCCGCGCGCTGGGTGCGATCGAGTTTGTCGCCAAGCCCTGCGCGCCGGACGTGATCTTGGCCGCCCTCAGCCGTGCACTGAACCTGATGCAGTGGGAGGGGCGGGCCGCCGGTGCGGCGGAGCACAGCGCCCTGATCGGCGACAGCCCGCCGTTGCAACGGTTGCGTGGCATGATCCGCCAGTTTGCGCAGACGCCGTTTCCGGTGTTGATCGAGGGCGAGTCCGGCACCGGCAAGGAGCTGGTTGCGCGCGGCCTGCATGACGCGGGCGCCGGGCCGGAGCGGCCGTATCTTGTATTCAACTGCGCTGCGATCGCGCCGAGCCTGGCAGAGGCGGCGCTATTCGGCCATGCCCGGGGGGCGTTTACCGGGGCGGCCCAGTCCAAGGGTGGATATTTCGAGGATGCGGGTGACGGCACGCTGTTTCTCGACGAGATCGGCGAGTTGCCGCTCGAATTGCAGGCCAAGCTGTTGCGCGTGCTCGAAACCGGGGATTTCCAGCGCGTCGGCGAGACGCAGGTGCGCTACAGCCGTGCCCGCATCGTTGCCGCCACCAACCGGGATCTACGCGAGGAGTCGCGCCAGGGCCGGTTCCGCGCCGATCTTTACCATCGGCTCAGCGTCTTCACCATCGACATGCCGCCGCTGCGCGCGCTCGGTGCCGACAAAATGCTGCTGCTCGCCCATTTCCGCGAGCGCTACGTGCAACAGGCCGGCCTGCCGCCGTTCGAGCTCGATGACTCGGCCAAGCAGGCGTGGCTGGATTACCCCTTCCCCGGCAATGTACGCGAGCTGCGCAATATCGTGATCCGGCTGACGGCCAAGTATCCCGGGCGCACGATAGGCCAGGCCGAGCTGCAGGGCGAGTTCGACCTGGTGGCCCCGCCGCACCAGCTGGTCGAGGCGGCCGTCAAGCCCGCTGCGGCGCGTACCGAGCCGCCGCTGGTCGAGCGCGCCATGGCGGAATTGCAGGCCGCCCCGGGGTTCAGCCTCGACGGCATGCTCAAGGCCTGGGAGCGTGGCTATATCGAAGCGGCCATGCGCCTCGCCAACGGCAACGTGAGCCAGGCCGCCAAGCTGCTCGGCATCAACCGCACCACCCTGTACGGCCGCATCGGCGGCGAACAGAAGCTGTCCTGAGGAAGGTCATGTATCGCACGCATTTCGGCCTGAGCGAGCCACCATTCAAGATCACCCCTCATCCCGGCTTCTTTTTCGAAGGGGCGCAGCGCGGCGCGATGCTCGATGGCCTGCTCTATGCCGTCACCAGCGGCGAGGGCATCGTCGAGGTGGTGGGGGAGGTGGGCAGCGGCAAGACCATGCTGTGCCGCATGCTGATCGACAAGCTGCCTGACAGCGTCGACCTCGTTTATCTCGCCAACCCGAGCTATGCGCCGGAAGACATCCTGTATGCTATTGCCGACGAGCTCAAACTTGCCATCGACGGCCTGCGGGCCGGGGCGGTGATGAAATGCCTGCAGCAGAGCCTGATCGAGCGCTATGCCGCCAACCGGCAGGTGGTGGTGCTGATCGACGAGGCGCACGCGATGCCGGCCGAGACGCTGGAGCAGGTGCGGCTGTTGTCGAACCTCGAGAATGGCCACCACAAACTGCTGCAGATGGTGCTGTTTGGCCAGCCCGAGCTCGACCGGACGCTGGCACTGCCGTCGATGCGCCAGCTCAAGGAACGCATCGTCCATCACTTCGCGCTGTCGCCGCTGCGGCGCGAAGACGTCGGCGCCTACCTGATGTTTCGCATGCGGGCCGCCGGCTACAAGGGGCCGGACAATTTCGAGCGCGCGGCCGTCAAGCTGATTGCCAAGGCGTCGCAAGGGCTCACACGGCGCATCAACATCCTCGCGGACAAGGCGCTGCTCGCGGCCTTTGCCGATGGCGCCTACCAGGTGTCGGCGCGGCATGCCCGGCTCGCCGCGCGTGACAGCGGCTTCCTCCAGTCCCGCGTGCCGTGGTCGCGCCTGGCCTGGGGGGGCGGCTTGCTGGCGGCGGGCGTGATGCTGGGATTGGGCCTGCAGGCATTTTCCAGCGCGCTACAACGCGCCGAGCCGCAAATCGCCGCGCCACCTGCCAGGCTGCTGACCGTGCCATCCAGGCCCGTGGCCGCCGCACCGCTTGCCCCACAGCCCGCTGCTGCGGCACCCGCGGATGCGCCACCGAGCCCGGTGTTGCAGCCACGGCTCGATGCGGCCACGACCTGGCTCGATGCGCAGGCACCCGAGCGTTACACGCTGCAGTTGCTCAGTACGCCACAAGCAAATGTGCACTTCGTCGAGCAGTTCCTGAAACAGCTCGAAGGCAAGGCCGATGCCACCAGCGTGCATGTCGTTCCTTTTTATATCAATGCCTTGCCACACTATGGCGTGTTCCTCGGCGACTTTGCCGACCGGGCGCAGGCGCAACAGGCCCGGGCCAATCTGCCGCGCGAGTTGGCGCTCTATCGCCCCTTGCTGAGGACGATTCAAGGTGTGAAGGATGGTGCAAAGCCGAATACGCTTAAGAATCAGGCCATTGAAAAGGCTTCTTAATGTGTTAGGCTTTGAATATATTTTCCAGCTTATCGATAGATACTAAATAGCGATGCGCTTTCCCGTCTCCACGCGCCTGTTGCCGCTGCTGATGCTCGCCGGCTGCGGTGTCACCCAACCGCTGACCCCGGATGGCGGCCATCTTTCGGCCCCGGTGCCGCGTGCCGACGACATCCCGCAGCCAGTCGCTGCCCTGCCGGCCTTGCCGGTGCCAAAGCCGGCGCCCAAGGCCGAGGTGTACAGCGTGGTCGTCAACAACGTGCCGGTGGACGAGCTGCTGTTCGCCTTGGCGCGCGATGCCAAGGTGAATGTGGACATCCATCCCGGCATCGACGGTAAGGTCACGCTCAACGCCATCAACCAGACCCTGCCGCAGTTGCTCGAACGCATCGCCAATCAGGTCGACATGCGCTGGGAGCTCAATGGCCATGATCTGGCCGTGATGCCCGAAACCGCGTTCGTCAAGCACTACCAGGTCGACTACGTGAACATGGCGCGCAAGATGAACAGCCGCATCGCCATCGCTACCTCGATCGCTTCTACCGGCGGTACCGTCAATGCCTCCCGCGGCGGCAACAGCTCGACGGCGAGCAATGCCTCCGACGCCGATCTGGTGAACGTGTCCGAGAACCAGTTCTGGACATCGGTGCGCAACGGGCTGGTGGCGATTCTCGAGTCGACCTCGGCTGTCAGGCAGCAGGAACTCGCCCGGCGCGAGAAGCTGGAAGCCAAGCGGGCCCGGGAACGCATGAGCCCGGAGCAACTGGCCCAGGCCGAGGCCGGCCAGCAGGCCAAGAAGGACGGGGTGCGGCAGGATGCCGAGATTGCCGCACGCGCCGGGGCCGGCGCCTCCAGACTATTCGACCAGCTGCGCCAGGCCGATGCTGCTGCCGAGCCGGCCGCCGCGCCTGCCGCAGCACCTGCCGCGGCAGGCGGCGCTTCGCCCGAAGAGCGCAACGTCATTGTCCACGCCGAGACGGGGACGGTCACCGTGGTGGCCACCGCGCGCCAGCACAAGGAAATTCAGCGTTTCCTGCAGCAGGTGACGAGCAGCGCGCAGCGCCAGGTATTGATCGAGGCGACCATTCTCGAGGTGGACCTGTCCGACCAGTTCCAGTCGGGCATCGACTGGTCGCGCATCGCCGAAGGCACGCGCAGCTACACCAATGGCGGCGTGTCGCTGACGCCATCGACGCTCAACAACGCGCCCTTCACCGCGTTCACCTTCAATATCGCCAACCCGCGGCTGTTCAGCGGCACCTTCGCTTCGACGATCAAGCTGCTGGAGAGCTTTGGCAAGACCAAGGTGATCTCGAGCCCGAAGATCATGGCGCTCAACAATCAGCCGGCGCTGCTCAAGGTGGTCGAGGAAAAGGTCTATTTCACCACCGACATCAAGATTACCGACGCGACCAGCACCACCCCGGAAAAACGGGAATACACCTCGGTCATCAACACCGTGCCGGTTGGCGTGGTGATGAGCGTGACGCCGCAGATATCCGAGTCTGGCGCGGTGTCGCTCAATATCCGCCCGACCATCTCCAACATCACCGGCTACAAGCAAGACCCGGTGCCGCGTCTGCTCAAGGTCGATTTCGACAACCTGATTCCGGAGATCGAAGTCCGCGAGATGGAATCGACCCTCAAGCTGATGAGCGGCCAGGTGGCCGTGCTCGGCGGCCTGATCCGCGACAAGATCGAATACAAGCGCGATGGTCTGCCCTGGGTCTCCCGCCTGCCGATGCTGGGCACGCTGACCTCGCAGCGCAACGACACCACCACCAAGGGCGAGTTGGTGATCTTCCTGCGCCCGGTGCTGGTCAACGACCCGAGCCTCAATGGCGATCTGGCGCAGTTCAAGGGCTATATGGCCGACAAGGATTTCTTCAACCGCAAGCCGGACGAGATCGCGACCCCGATCCTGGGCATAGGGGGTAAGTAACGATGAGCCTGTTGCTGGATGCCCTGCGCCGCGCCGAGGCGGCCAAGCGTCGCCATGTCGAGGCCGAAGAGCCGGCGCCGGCCGGCTTCCCCGCGCTCGACGTCGAGGCCACGCCGCCGGTAGCGACCGCCGATGCGGTGTTGCCGGCGCATGAGCCGACTCTGCCCGCAAGTATCGAGGCATCGCCATCCTGGACCTTGGCTGACACCGCCGAGCCGAGCCCAGAGCTGCCACCAGCGCTGACCCCGGAGCGCCAGCCACTCGAATTGACGTTGGAGGCCCCGCCGCCGGCGCCGCTTCCCACGGTCGCGCCTATCGACACCGCGCCGGCTGCCGTGTCGCCGGCCGAGGTCGCCGAGGCCAGGCCCGCTGTCGCACCATCGGCCGAGGCCGCCATGGCCGCGCCGCCACCGCGCAAGCCGCTGTTCGAGAAGGCCGCGCCCAGCCTCGGCGCAGAGCCGCTGGGGACGCCGTCGACACCGATACCGACACCTACGCCTGCGCCTGCGCCGGCCGCTGCGGCCAAACCGGCAGCAGCCGGGCCGGCATCGCCGTCGCCCGCCGAACAGGACAAGCGCGAGACCGCCAAGCGCGTGGTGGCCGCTGCGAAGCGCCCGCGCGAACCCTTGAACCGCACCTTGCTGCTGGCCCTGGGCGGTGGGGTCGCCGTGCTGGGTGCGGCGGCTTACCTGTGGTGGCAGATGCAGCCACCGGGCAGCATCACGCTGTTCGGCGCGCTACCGCCCAGCGTCGCTACCCGCGGCGCGGCTGACGAGGCCAACCCGCCGCCCGCGCCGCCCGGCACGGCAGAGCAAGCGGCGCCAGCGGCAGCCGCCAAGCCATCGCCGGCCGAAGCCCCGGCTACTAGCACGAACGCCACGGCGGCCCCCGTGCTGGGTCCCGCCAAGGGCAGGCATGCCGCGCCTGACGGCTCGCCCGCCGTCGAGGCCAAGGCGAGCGCCGTGCCGGCACCGGTGGCCGCCGCACGGCCGCAACGCGAACGGAACGAGCCATCGGCAGTCCGCTTCGTGCCGGGCCAAGCCGAGCAAGCCGTAATGCAGCCGGTGCGCCGCGGCTATGCCGCCTACCAGGCCGGCAATCTGCCGGCGGCCACCACGGCCTACCAGGAGGCCCTGTCCGACGATCCCGGTAGCCGTGATGCCATGCTCGGCCTGGCGGCGGTGGCTGCCCGGCAGGGACGGATGACCGAGGCGCAGCAGTGGTACCAGCGTGTGCTCGCCGCCAACCCGCAGGACCCGGATGCCCAAGCTGGCCTGGCTGCGGTGAGCCGCAGCCAGCAACCGGCCGACCGCGAGGCGCGCCTGCGCGGCCTGATCGAGGCCCAGCCGGAGCGCGCCGAGCTGGCGCAGGAGCTGGCTGGCCTGTACGCGAGCCAGCAGCGCTGGGGCGAGGCGCAGCAGGCCTACTTCCGCGCCTTCACGCTCGATCAGGATAATCCCGACGCTGCGTTCAACCTGGCCGTCAGCCTGGAACACATCGACCAGCCCAAGGCCGCGCTCGACTATTACCGCAAGGCACAAGCGCTGGCAGAGCGCCGCACGCCGCGCTTCCCGCCAGCCGTGGCCGAGCAGCGCATCGCGGCGCTGACGCGCGAGGGTGCCGCGAAACAATGAGCGTGGTCAGAACCAAGCTGCCCCTGGGGGAATTGCTGGTCCAGCGCGGGGTGATCAGCGCCGACCAGCTGCAGATCGCACTGCGCGAGCAGAAGCACACCGGCGTCCCGCTGGGCAAGCAGCTGGTGGCGCTGGGCTTCCTGTCGGAAGCGACGCTGCGCGAGGCGCTGTCGGAAAACCTGGGCCAGGAGAGCGTCGACCTCAACCGCGTGGTGGTCGATCCGACTGCGATCCGGCTGATTCCCAAGGACCTGGCCAAGCGCTTCCTCGCCATCCCGATCGGCTTCTCGCGCGATGGCGCGACCTTGCGTCTGGCCATGGCGAACCCGAACAATCTGGTCGCGCTCGACCAGATCCGCCTGCTGGTCAACGATGCGCTCGCGCTCGAGCCGATGCTCGCTGCCGAGTCGGACGTGCAGCGCGCCATCGACCAGTATTACGGCTACGAGCTGTCGATCGACGGCATCCTGAACGAGATCGAGACCGGTGAGGTCGATTACGCCAGCCTGCAGTACGGCGGCGATGAATACAGCCAGCCGGTGGTGCGGCTGATCGACGCGCTGCTGTCGGATGCGGTGCAGAAGGGCGCGTCGGACATCCACTTCGAGCCCGAGCAGAGCTTCCTGCGCATCCGTTATCGCATCGACGGCGTGCTGCGCCAGGTGCGCAGCCTGCACCGCACCTACTGGCCGGCCATGGCGGTGCGGCTCAAGGTGATGAGCGGCATGAACATCGCCGAGACGCGCGCACCGCAGGATGGCCGCATCTCGCTGACCCTGCTCGGCCGCCCGCTCGATTTCCGCGTCGCGGCGCAGCCCACGGTGCACGGCGAGAACATCGTGCTGCGTATTCTCGACCGGCTCAAAGGGCTGGTGCCGATCGACGGCCTCGGCCTGCCGCCCGACCTGCTGTCGGTGCTGAAGCTGATGATCGCGCGGCCCGAGGGCATCATCCTCGTGACCGGCCCGACCGGCTCGGGAAAGACCACCACGCTGTATTCGATCCTCAACTACGTGAACTCCGAGGGCGTCAACATCATGACGCTCGAAGACCCGGTCGAATACCCGATGCCGATGATCCGCCAGACCAACGTCAACGAGGCGGCCAAGATGGACTTCGCCAACGGTATCCGCTCGCTGATGCGGCAGGACCCGGACATCATCCTGGTCGGCGAGGTGCGCGACCAGGAGACGGCCGAGATGGCCTTCCGCGCCGCGATGACCGGCCACCAGGTGTACACCACGCTGCACACCAACTCGGCGATCGGCGCTATCCCGCGCCTGCTCGATATCGGCGTGCTGCCCGACATCATGGCCGGCAACATCATCGGCATCATCGCTCAGCGGCTGGTGCGCAAGCTGTGCACGCAGTGCCGCCAGGCCTACGCGCCTGATGATTTTGAGCGCATGCTGCTGGGGCTCGACACGGGGCTGGCGGCGCCGACGATTTACCAGGCCACCGGTTGCCCCGCCTGCGATCACCAGGGCTACAAGGGCCGCCTGGCCATCCTCGAACTGTTGCGCATGGATGCCGAGCTCGACGAGCTGATCGCCCGCCGCGCCACTAACCGTGAGGTCAAGCAGGCCGCGCTGGACAAGGGTTTCCGCACGCTCGCCGATGATGCGATCCGCCGCGTGCTCGAAGGCATCACCAGCCTCGACGAGATCAGCCGCGTGGTGGACCTGACCGACAGGGTGCACTGATGCCGATCTACCGCTACAAGAGCATCGACAATGCCGGCGGCCGCATCAGCGGACAGATGGATGCCGCCAACCCGGACGACCTCGAGCAGCGCCTGTCGCGCATGGGGCTCGACCTCATCTCGTTCAGCCTGGCCTCGGCCGGCATGTTGCGGTTTGCCGGCGGCGGCCGCATCAAGCGCCAGGAGCTGATCACCTTCTGCTTTCACCTAGAGCAGCTGACGCGTGCCGGCGTACCGATACTCGATGGCCTCGCCGACCTGCGCGACAGCGTCGATCACCCGCGTTTCCGCGAGGTGGTGGCCAACCTGATCGACAGCATCGAAGGCGGCTTGCAGCTGTCACAGGCGATGGCGCTGCATCCGAAGGTGTTCGACGCGGTGTTCGTCAACCTGATCCGTGCCGGCGAGACCACCGGGCGCCTGCCCGAGGTGCTCAAGGACCTGACCGACGGCCTCAAGTGGCAGGACGAGCTGGCCGCGCAGACCAAGAAGATCATCATGTACCCGGCCTTCGTGACGGTACTGGTGCTGGGTGTGTTCCTGTTCATGCTGTTCTGGCTGGTGCCGCAGCTGGTCGAGCTGTTCAAGTCGCTGCAGGTGGCGATCCCGCTGCAGACGCAGATACTCGTCAACCTGTCGGCCTTCCTGCGCGACTACTGGTATCTGATGATCGCGTTGCCGTTTGCCGTGTGGGGATGGATCGCCTGGCGCCTCAAGTACGACGCCAACTACCGCTACACCTTCGATGGCTACAAGCTGCGCGTGCCCGCCGTCGGGGCGATCCTGCGCAAGATCATCCTGGCGCGCTTCGCCAGCTATTTTGCGCTGATGTTCTCGGCCGGCATCCCGGTGCTGGAGTCGCTGCGCGTGCTCGAAGGCATCGTCGGCAACCGCGTGATCGAGGACGGCCTGAGGCGCACCCGGCGCCTGATCAGCGAGGGCGCCGGCATCGCTGCGGGCTTCGAGCAGGTCAACCTGTTCCCGCCGCTGGTGGTGCGCATGCTCAAGGTCGGCGAGAACACCGGCCAGCTCGACCGCGCCCTGCTCAACGTCTGCTATTTCTACAACCGCGACGTGCGCGAATCGATCGAGCGCGTGCAGGTGATGATCGAGCCGGCCATGACCGTGGTGCTCGGCATCATCATGGCGTGGATCATGTCGTCGGTGCTGGGGCCGGTATTCGATCTCATCAGCAAGATCGGGACGCACTGATGTTCGGGCCGCGCAAGAAACTCCTGCTGCTGCTGTGCAACGATGCGCTGCACGCCTACACCTGGCAGCAGCAGCGCCTGGCGCCGGCCGGGCAATTCCGCAACGACGAGGCGGGCCACGCGGCCTTCGCCGCGCTGCTGGCCGCGCAGCAAGGCGCCATGTGCCATGTGCTGCTCGATGTGGTGGAGGAGGACTTCGCCATCGACACGGCCCCCCACGTCGCCGGTCGCGAGCGTCATGCCATGCTCAAGCGCAAGCTGGAAACCCATTTCCGTGGCGCGCGCTACGCCAACTACTGGATGCAGGGACGGGAACAGGGAGGGCGCCGCGACGACCGCCTGCTGCTGTCGGCGATTTCCAACAACGCCCGGCTCGACCCCTGGCTCGACAGGCTGGACGCGGCGGCCATGCCGCTTGCCGGCGTGCATTCGCTCACGCTGCTCAGTATCACCCTGGCCAGGCACCATGACCTGAGCCACGAGCCGGTGCTGATCGCCAGCTGGCAGCCGGAGAGCGGCCTGCGGCAATCGTTCTACAAGGCGGGCGAGCTCAAATTCTCGCGCCTGACGCCGATACACGATGCGAATCCGGCGCTGCTGGTCGAGCGCATTGGCGTCGAGGCGGAGCGCACGCGGCAGTATGCCGCCAGCCTCAGGCTGATCCAGCGCGGCGAAACGATGCAGACCCTGGTGGTGACGGCCGACGGGCTCGACGAGTCCGCCCTGTCCGCGCTGCCCGCGACGGAAGGAGTAGCCTATCAGGCCATCCTGCTCGACGAGGTGGCGCAGCACTTCCGTACCCAGAGCCATGCCGACGATGCCGGGCTGGCGCAGGTGCTGCTGCGAGCCCTGGGGCAGCACGGCTGGCGCAACCACTATGCCCCGCCCGAGCGGCGGCGCTTCTACCGCCTCTGGCAGGCGGCGCGCGGCCTGACCATCGCCACCGTGGCGGGGACGGTGATCGGCCTGACCTGGGCCGGCAACGAGTGGCTGAACGCAGAAGCGCGGGAGGACGACCTCGACGCGGTCGCCCCGCGCATACGGCAGGTCCAGCAGCAGGCACTCGCCATCCAGCCGCCGGCGAGCGAGCAGGCGCCGCACGTGATGAAGGCGACGGTGATGGCAGTCGATTCGCTCAAGGCCCGCTGGCCGGACATGTTCGCCCGCTGGGCGATGTTTGGCCGCGACTTCCAGGCCTACCCCCAACTGGCCCTGCGTTCGCTGGACTGGTCGGTGGACGGCCAGCCCAGCCTGATCCGCCTGACCGAAGGCGGGGCTACGGCCGCGTCGCCAGCCGCCACCCCGGCCGAGGGCGGGGGCGGGGGCGACGGCCAGCCTGCCACAGTGGCACCCGGCGATACGCTGTACGAATTCCTGGCGATCGGTGGCCGGGTCGACCTCAACGACACCCGTTACCGCCAGACCGACTACCGCCTGCGCCAGCTCGCCGACGGCCTGGCCACGCGGAGCCGCGGAGCGGTCGCGCAGCTGGAGCCGCCGCTCGACGCACGCTCGACGAGCAAGCTCGACCGGCCCGATCTGTCGCAGGACAACGCCGCCACCGGTGCGTTTCAGGTCGAATGGAAGTGGGAGGCCAAGCCGTGATCGCCGAATTCAGGTTTTCGCGCGACGAGCTCAGGCGCCTGCTGCGCCCGCTGCTCATCTTCGGCACGGCCGTAGTGTGCGTCACCGGCGCCGTTGCCGGCACTTGGTATTACCACAGCCGGGTCGAGGCTGAGCTTGCCGAGGCGAGAGGCCGCCTGTCGCAGGCGCTTGCCGGCGTCGAGAGTGCCGAGGTGGCCCACCGCGACTGGAGTGCTTACGACCGGCGATTCCGCGATTTGCAACAGGCCGGCATCGTCGGCGCCGAAGACCGCCTGCAGTGGGCCGAGGCGCTCGAACAGATTGCCCGCGGCTCGCCCGAGCTTGGCCTCAAGTATGAAATCGAACCGCGCAAGGCGCTGCCGGCCCAGTTCGGCAGCGCGCAGGAGTTGCCGATATACGCCAGCACGCTGCGGCTCAACTTCGGTGCACGCCATGAAGAGCAGATCCGCGAGCTGATCCGTGCCGTGCGGCATGACATCAAGGGCCTGACACTGCTCAAGGCCTGCCATGTGGCGCGCGACGCGGACAAGGCCGACTCGCTCGGGCTCGGCGCAGTCTGCGAGCTGCTGCTGATCAGCTTCGACAAGCCGGCGACCGCCGCCGAGGAGACGCCGCAATGAGGGGGCTGCTGACCTGCATCATGCTGTGCGCCGCGAGCCTGAGCCAGGCGGCACCGAGCGCCGACGAGAGCCTGGGACGACTGTTCTTTTCGCCGGCCGAGCGCCAGGCGATGGCGCGGGGGGTGTCCGAGGTCCGGCATGTCGGCAATGTGAGGGTCGATGGCTATGTCGCCAAGCGGGGCGGCCGCCCCGTGGTTTGGGTGAACGGCACCAGCACGGCGGTCGATCACGCGCCTGGTGGCGTCTCTGTCATGGGGGTCGATTCTGGAAAACACAGTGTTCAGCTTCATCTGCCCGACGGACGTAACCTGGTGGTGCGACCGGGAGACGCCTCGGCGGCCGCGACGGTTTCAGCTGGTCGTTGACTGGCACTTTTCTTGCTCGACAAACGGGTATGTTCGATTCCAAAGCACGCAGTCAGTCCCGCCCTCTGGCCGCACAACGTGGCGCAGCGCTGTTGGTGGGGTTGCTTATCCTGATGACAACCTTTGCGCTGGTGCTGGCTGGCAGCATCGCCTCGTCCGCCATCCAGCGGATGCGGCACGACGAGGTAACGACGCGTGCGCTGGCCGAGGCAAAGCGGGGGCTGATTGCCTGGTCCGTGATGCGCAATCCGACCGATCAGCCCAGTGTGTCGGCGCGGCCGGGCGATATGCCGTGCCCGGACATGACCAACCTGCCTGGCAGCCCCTTGTTCGGCACGGCGGCGGCGACCTGTTCTCCTGGCGATCTCGGCTATTTCCCCTGGCGGACCGTCGGCACCGGGCCACTTACCGATTCCGCCGGCGCGCCACTGTGGTATGCCGTTGATGGCGCCTTCAAATGGGGCCTGGCGTTTGGGGCACATGACAGCAAGCCGATCAACAGCGACACCGTCGCCGTGCTGAAGGTGAAGGCTGAGGATGGCGTGACCGACCTGAGCAGCAGTGCCATCGCCGTGATCTTCGCGCCAGGCGGGGCGCTGGCCGGGCAATCCAGGGCCGCGGGCAATGCGGTGTGCGGCGCCACTGGCGGGACAAGCCGGCCGCGACAACGTTGCGCCGATAACTACCTGGAGGCATCGACAGGCATCAACAATGCAAAAAACACCGGGCCGTTCATCAGCGGCGCGCCATCGGCCACGTTCAACGACCGTCTGGTGTGGCTGACCGTTGCCGATGTCATGCCGGGTGTGGAACGCCGCGTGCTGACTTCCGTAAAGCGCATGCTGACGCCTGGCTCGCTGCCCAATCCGGCGCAATTCAACGACCCGGACTGCCGCGACAATGACACCACCACCACCTGCCAGTCGGCTCCGTCCGTGTGTCGCGGCATCCTGCCTGAGTTGCCGGCGATGTCGGCAACGTGGATTGGGCGCAATCACTGGTATCGTCTGGTGTATTACGCGGTAGGGTTGAATGCGGCACCAAATTGCACTGCCGCTCAGACAGTTACCGGTGTTGGGCCGAAACAGGCCGTGCTGATTGCGATGGGGGCAGCCCGGGCGGGGCAGGTCAGAGGTGCACCCTATGCGCTGCGGAACTACCTTGACGACACGGCCAACCAGAGCGGCTGGAGCGGCAGCGGGCCTGGCGCCGATGTGACCGTTCCTCCTTCCGCCACATCCAACGATCAGATGGTGACGATCCCATGAGCCAGTTTTTACGCGAGCGGTACGTTCGTTCCTTGCGTCGCTACGACAGCAGCGGGTTTTCGCTACTGGAACTGGCTATCGTGATGGTGGTGATCTCGCTGTTGCTGGTGGCATTCCTGCCTTCGCTCAACAGCCAGTATGAGCAGCAGCGCGTGGTGACCACGCAGCGTGCCATGGATGAGGCGAAGGAGGCAATCGCAGGCTTCGTGATGCAAAACGGGCGGCTGCCTTGTCCGGCCGACCCGGTCGGCAACCAAGGTACAGAACAACTCGCCGGCAACGCCTGCGCCAATGCAGAGGGAGCGCTACCGTGGGCTACGCTGGGTGTGAAGCAACTTGATGCCTGGGGGCGGCGTTATACCTACCGCGTCGCGCCGGCCTTTGCCGACACCATTGCCGCTGGCACGCCGGGCTGTGCCGGTGTTGCGCCGGCACTGTCGTCGATCGCGATGTGCGCGACCGGCAATATCACGGTCAACGACCGTAGCGGCGGCGGGGCCATTGCGCTTGCCACCGGCGTGCCCGCGGCCATCGTCTCGCACGGCCAGAATGGCTATGGTGCCTATACCGCAAGCGGCACGCAGATCCCGACCGCCGGGGGGACTGCCGACGAGATGGAGAACGCGAATGGCGACGCCGTGTTCGTCAGCCATCCGCGCGATAACAGCAGTTACGACGATCTCGTCGTCTGGTTGCCTAAAGAGCTGATCGTGTCGCGACTGGTAACGGCCGGCCGCCTGCCGTCCTAGTGCCAGTCATGAGTGATGAGGTGCCAGCCGGAACAACACGCCGCCGGGCTCGTTCTGATCAAGCCTGAGCCGATACCCTGATTGTTCCGCCAACTGGGCCACATGATGCAAGCCCACGCCCATGCCGCCGCGCTGCGAGGCGACCGGGTGGCGGAACAGCCGCGTGGTGACCTCGTCGGGGATGGCGTGCCCGCTATCTTCGACGCTCAGGCTGATGCCGCCCTCCCAGCGCATGGCCACGCGTATCTCCACGACCGGCTGCTGGTCGCGTTTTGCCAGTGCATTGCGCAGCAGGTTGTCGAGCACGCTGTCGAATAGCTCCGCCGGCAGCGTATCGTGGCCGCGCAGCGTGCTGGCCGCGAAGCTGATGCCGTGCCCTTGCCAGCGGTCCTGCGCGCGCAGCCACCAGTCCTTCGCCGCCTTGAGCTCGCTGCCTTGGGCCGTCGGGTGACGCAGCCTGTCCAGCGTGCCTTCCAGCCGCTCGGTGATCGCCGGCAGTTGCCGCTTGACCAGCGCCTGCAGGGCCGGCGCCTCGTCGTCGCTGGTGTGCTCGGCCGCCGAGCACAGCGTCTTCAAGGTTTGCAGCAAATTCTTGACGTCGTGGGTGAGCCGCGCGCCGGTCTCGAAGATGGCCTGGTTGTAGGTGTTGACGCGCATGACCTCTTCGCGCTCCTTGGCCAGATAGTGTTCGGCCAGCACCTGGGTGATCAGCTTGACGTGCAGCTGCAGCGCCGGGCCCGGCCGCCGGTTGACAGATAACGTCAGTTGCAGCGGCGGCGCCTCGCTGCGGAGGTGATGTGCCGTCATGACGCCGAGCCCGCCTTGCCTCTGACCTGCTTGCCACTGCAAGCCCTGTACCCACGGCTGCGTCGCCAGCTGTTCCAGCGCCTTGCTCAGGAACTCATCGGGGTCGCGCGCCTGGCGTTGCAACTCGCCGACCCGGGCGAGCCATTCCTCGAATGGCGTGCCGAGGCCGAGCAGGTGGATCGAGAACACATCGGCGATCCCCCAGTTTGCGCGCGCCGGCGACCACAGCCGCGACAGCCCATACAGCGCGAGCGCTGCCAGCAGCATGGCCTCGGCCAGCGCGATGAAGAAGGGCGCGCCGGTCTGCTGGTGCCAGACCACGGCGCCCAGGCCGATCAGCGACACCAGCAGGAATACCAGCAGGCTATAGACGAAATCGAGCGGACGATCAGCCGGGCCCACCGCCAGCCGGTGGCTGCGCAGCGCGGCCAGGATCACCAGCAGCGGCAGCCCCCACTGGGCCAGGGTGTGAAGCCTGGCAGGCAGGGCGACGCCGACCGCGCTGGGGAGCGCGACGGTGAGCGCCATCGTCAGCAGGTAGACGCCGACACCGAGATTGACCGGGGGCGTGCGCTGCCCCGACAAGGACTGGCCGGCCGTCAGCGCGAGCAGGATCGCCAGCCAGATAGACAGCGTCCACCATGTCGCCAGATAGGCCGCCACGCCCACCACGGCCAGGATGGCCGGCGTCTGCCAGCCGCGCAGCACCGCCCGGCGGTTGAGCACGGGCTGCCACAGCAGGAACAGCCCGAAGTGGATCAGCAGCAGCGGCAAGGTCCATTCCCGATCGAGTGCGCCGACCAGCAGCAGGTGCAGGGGCGCCAGCATCAGCACGGATGCGATCGAGGGCGGCGTGTCGGCCAGCGGGCGGTTCAGGCGTCGGAGTCGTGTCGGCATAGGAACGGAGTGTAGCGCCTGTGTTGGCGATATGACGACACTGTCGAAAACCCGACAGCCGCTGTCGGCGTCCCGTCAGAATGTCGGGCGGATCGGGCGGATTGTTGCCGTTTTTGCTTCGCAGCCGCTGGCACAGTGTTTGCGTAAGGGGTTGCGTCTAGTTGCTCCATGATGAGGATAGCTTATGCAACGCAAGCACAACGGTTTCACCCTGGTCGAGCTCGCCATTGTACTGGTCGTGATTGGCTTGATCCTGGGGATGGTATTCAAGGGCCGCGATCTGATCGACGGCGCCAAGGTCAAGAACGCATCGGCACAGGTGACCAAGGTCCAGGCTGCGATCAATACCTATTTCGAACGCTACAACACGGTGGTGGGGGATGGCTGCGGCACCTTCGTCACTACCGGAAACGTGTGTACCGGCGGCACCGCCAACGGCATGCTGAACGCCAACGCAGAGGCCGGCTCTGCCATCAACCTGCTGATCAACTCGGGTATGCTGCAACAGGCGGACCTGCGCTCGCCGTGGGGCAACAACTGGTTCATCACGACGACTGCAGCCAACGCGGCACAGCGCCGCGATGCCAACGTCGCCTACGTGATGGTCGGCAACAATCAGACGCCTGCGCCGCTGGCTGCCTTGCCGGGTGCCGGTAACGTCGATATCCGCCACGTCTGTGCCCTCGATCGCGCGATCGACGATGGCAACCCGACCACCGGTACGGTTCGTTCGAGCGCTACAGCCGGCCCTAGCGGTGCGACGAGCTACGATGCGACGACCGACTGCTACGCCAGCACCCAGACCGGGCAGGTCACACTGGCGGTACGTGTTCTCCCCTGATGCCGGGATGACATGAATGAAAAAGGCGCCTGCGGGCGCCTTTTTTGTTTTCGCGTGGCAGAACAAACTCAAGGCTTGTTCATCATGTCCTTCTGCAGCTGCGTGATGTAGCGCTGCAGCACATTCTGCTGGCTTGGCGATAGTTCGAGAAACTGGCAGCCGATATACAGCACCTCGTTGCCGTTGCGTTGCCGCTCGACGCGCCGGTTGCGCACCTCGAGGCCGAAGCGCAGCGTGCCAAACTGCGGCAGGTCGAGCGTGCAATCCTCGAAACGGTCGAGCACCTGGAAGTCGGCGCGCGGGTTGGGCATGGTCAGGCACAGGCCGCCCAGGCTGATGTCGTGCAGCGGGAATTCCTGCCTGCCTGCCGGGTGGTCAAAAAGCTTGCAGCGCTGCGGGTTGACGATGGGCATGTGAATGCGGAAATACTCGCGCCGCTGCAGCTTGATCAGCGAGGTCGGCAGCGGCAGCTGGAAGGCCTGGTGCCCTTCATGCGTGACGGCCTTGACCGCGGCGCAGGCAAACTGGTGCTTGATCCCATCGGGTGTCGCAACGAACACATTGCGCTCGGACTGCAGCAATCGCCGATTCACGTCGGCGCTGCCCGACTGGTCGATGTAAAACACCTGGGCCTTCTGATCGACGCCGACGATCGTGGTCAGCGTGAAATGTTCGCCATGATGAAAGTAGACGGCGATAAGCTCATGCTTGACCATGAGTTGCCGCAGGGTATGGGCAATGTCGAATACCGACGTGAGTTCGAACTGGTGAATGTCGGCTGCGTCGGAGATCGGTTTGGGTGCTGTGGAGTCGTCGGTCATGTCTGTACATCAATCGGCGTGCCCGGTGGTTTCTTTAAGCACTGCGTGCCGTTCCGCACCGGGCCAACGAAAAAACGCCCGGTTTTGCGCCGGGCGTCTTCATTGTAACCCAATTACCGTTTCCGGTAGGGGCTTGATCCTGCACTGGCGCCGGCCGGGACGAGTTTGCCATCGTGGTCGACTCGTCCTGGCCTTGGCGCTTATTTGGCAGCGAGCTTGGCCTTCAGCTCACGACGGCGACGGTGCAGCACCGGCTCGGTGTAGCCGTTAGGCTGCTTCACGCCCTCGAACACCAGTTCGCACGCGGCCTGGAAGGCCACGCTGCCGTCGAAGTCCGCTGCCATCTTGATGTACAGAGGATCGCTGGCGTTCTGCTGGTCGACGATGGCGGCCATGCGCTTCATCACGTCCATCACCTGCGCTTCTGTGCAGATGCCATGGCGCAGCCAGTTGGCCACGTGCTGGCTGGAGATGCGCAGCGTGGCGCGGTCTTCCATCAGGCCGACGTTGTGGATGTCCGGTACCTTGGAGCAACCCACGCCCTGGTCGACCCAGCGCACGACGTAGCCGAGGATACCCTGGCAGTTGTTTTCGAGTTCCGACTGGATCTCGTCTGCCGACCAGTCGGTGCTCGGTGCCAGCGGGATGGTCAGGATGTCGTCCACGGAGGCCTTGATGCGGCTCTTCAGCTCTTCCTGGCGAGCCTGCACGTTGACCTTGTGGTAGTGCATCGCATGCAGCGTGGCGCCGGTCGGGGAGGGGACCCACGCGCAGTTGGCGCCGGCATTCGGGTGACCGAGCTTGGTGGCGACCATTTCCTTCATCAGGTCGGGCTTGGGCCACATGCCCTTGCCGATCTGCGCCTTGCCGCGCAGGCCGCAGGCCAGGCCGACATCGACGTTGGCGTTCTCGTAGGCGCCGATCCACTTTTCCTGCTTCATGGCTTCCTTGCGCACCACGGCGCCGGCTTCCATCGAGGTGTGGATTTCGTCACCGGTACGGTCCATGAAGCCGGTGTTGATGAAGATCGTACGGTCCTTGGCCTGGCGGATGCATTCCTTCAGGTTGACGGAGGTGCGGCGCTCTTCGTCCATGATGCCGATCTTCAGCGCGTTGCGCTTCAGACCGATGGCGTCTTCGACACGGCCGAACAGCTCGACGGCGAAGGCGACTTCTTCCGGGCCGTGCATCTTCGGCTTCACGATGTACATCGAGCCGGTGCGCGAGTTGCTCAGCTTGTTCTGGCCGAGGATGTCCTGCTTGGCGATCAGCGCGGTGACCATGGCATCCATGATGCCTTCGAACACTTCCTCGCCTTGGTACAGGATGGCCGGATTGGTCATCAGATGACCCACGTTGCGCAGCAACAGCAGCGAACGGCCGTGCAGGCGAAGTTCCTGGCCTTGCGCGCCGGTGAATACGCGGTCGCCGTTCATGCGGCGGGTCACCTGCTTGCCGCCCTTCTCGAAGGTGTCTTCGAGCGAGCCGTTCATCAGGCCGAGCCAGTTGGCGTAGACCTCGACCTTGTCCTCGGCATCGACTGCCGCGACGGAGTCTTCACAATCCTGGATCGTGGTGACGGCGGCTTCGAGCACGACATCCTTGATGCGGGCCGGGTCGGTCTTGCCGATCGGGCTGTCGCCATCGATCTGGATCTCGACGTGCAGGTTGTTGTTCTTGAGCAGCACGGAGGTCGGGTTGGCTGCGTCGCCGGTATAACCGACGAACTTCTCGGGCTGCGCCAGACCGACCTGTTCGCCACCCTTCAGCGTGACGACGAGCTTGCCGTCGGAAACGGCGTAGTTGGTCGAATCCTTGTGCGATGCAGCAGCCAGCGGGGCGGCTTCATCGAGGAAGTTGCGTGCGTATTCGATGACCTTGGCGCCACGGACCGGGTTGTAACCCTTGCCCTTTTCGGCGCCGCCTTCGTCGCTGATCACGTCGGTGCCGTACAGTGCATCGTACAGGCTGCCCCAGCGAGCATTGGCAGCGTTTAGCGCGTAACGGGCGTTCTTGACCGGCACCACGAGCTGTGGGCCGGCGAGCACGGCGATTTCTTCATCGACATTCTCGGTGGCGATGTCGAAGTCGGCGCCTTCCGGCTGCAGATAGCCTATCTCGACCAGGAAAGCCTTGTAGGCGGCGAAGTCGAGCTTCGGGTTGGCACGGTGCCAGGCATCGATCTTGGCCTGCAGGTCGTCGCGCTTGGCGAGCAGGGCCTGATTCTTCGGCGTCAGGTCGGCAACGATTTGTTCGAATGCTGCCCAGTAGGCTGCGGCGCCAATGCCGGTGCCCGGGAGGATGCGGTCGACGATGAGATCATGCAATTCCTTGGCGATCTCAAGGCCACCGTGCTGAATGCGTGTGGTCATGGTGGGAGTCTCATGCTTGTGCGACGCGGTGCTGGGGGGGCGGCGCGGCCAACGGCAGGCGCGGCAGCGGCAGGCTCAGCCCGGTCTGTGATGCGATAGACAAAAAACCGCACGAGTCGCCCCGTGCGGTTTTTTCATTCCGAATAAACCGTCAGGCTTAGTGGAACTGTTCTTCTTCGGTCGAACCGGTCAGCGCGGTAACCGAGGACTTGCCACCCTGGATTACGGTGGTGATGTCGTCGAAGTAGCCGGTGCCAACTTCTTGCTGGTGCGAAACGAAGGAGTAGCCACGGTCGCGTGCTGCGAATTCCGGCTCTTGTACCTTCTCGACGTAAGCCGACATGCCGCGCGCAACGTAGTCTTGCGCCAGGTCGAACATGTTGTACCACATGTTGTGGATACCGGCCAAAGTGATGAACTGGTACTTGTAGCCCATTGCGCCCAGCTCGCGCTGGAACTTGGCGATGGTTGCATCGTCCAGATTCTTCTTCCAGTTGAAGGAAGGCGAGCAGTTGTAAGCGAGCAGCTTGCCCGGGTGCTTGGCGTGAACGGCTTCGGCGAACTTCTTGGCAAAAGCCAGGTCCGGCGTGCCGGTTTCGCACCATACCAGGTCAGCGTAGTCAGCGTAGGCAATCGCGCGGCTGATAGCTTGCTCGATACCCTTCTTGGTCTTGTAGAAGCCTTCGGCAGTGCGTTCGCCAGTCAGGAACGGCTTGTCGTTTTCGTCGTAGTCGCTGGTCAGCAGGTCAGCAGCTTCAGCATCGGTACGAGCGATAACCAGGGTCGGTACGCCGTAAACGTCAGCAGCCATACGTGCAGCGATCAGCTTTTGAACGGCTTCTTGCGTCGGAACCAGAACCTTGCCGCCCATGTGGCCGCACTTCTTCACGGAAGCCAGTTGGTCTTCGAAGTGAACGCCACCCGCGCCAGCTCGGATCATGGACTTCATCAGTTCGTATGCGTTCAGCACGCCGCCGAAACCGGCTTCAGCATCAGCAACGATCGGAGCGAAGTAGTCAACGAAGCCAGCGTCGCCGCGCTCAACACCCTTGGAGTGCTGGATTTCGTCAGCACGGGTGAAGGCGTTGTTGATGCGCTCAACGACCTTGGGTACCGAGTCAACCGGGTACAGCGACTGGTCCGGGTACATGGCGGAGTATTCGTTGTTGTCAGCAGCAACTTGCCAGCCCGACAGGTAGATGGCCTTGATGCCAGCCTTGACTTGCTGCATGGCTTGGCCGCCGGTCAGGGCGCCCAGGCAGTTGATGTACGGCTCGTTGTTGACGAGGTTCCACAGCTTCTCGGCGCCACGGCGAGCCAGGCTGTATTCGTTCTGGACGGAGCCGCGCAGGCGCTCGACGTCAGCAGCAGTGTAACCACGCTTGATACCTTTCCAGCGCGGATTCGTGTCCCAGTCTTTCTGAATCGCGGCAATGCGTTCTTCGCGAGTAGTCATTTAGTTGATCCCCAAGAGAGTAAAGAGTGACTGAAAGATTGATGCATGGCATCAATCGGTGGCCGCTGCCAATGGCTGCGACACGCTTCACGGGAGGCGCCAGAGATCGAGTCTGGCCAGCTTTGGCGGGCGGCGTGGTTAACGCTTCCCAGGTGGCGCACGGCTGTTCGGATTGGTCTGCCGTGGTCGTGACCTAAAGCTTTGGTGGCCCGATTATAGACGCGTTATGTGCAGTGCAGCAACCATAACGTTTAAAACGACCGTTTTCATGCAATAGGGGCTATCCCCTAAGTACGAACCCTGAAAAGCAAACGCTCGTTTGAAACGAGTGTATTACACTTTTTTCTATCATGGCTATTGAAATTTTCTATGCCTGTCCCGATTTGTCTGCCATGTGTTTGAACATGCCTTTTGTTACGAGGGATTGAGATGCAAGGCTCCAACGATATGCACCCCCAGGAAGACGGGACGAACAAGGCTCAGCAGACTGGCGCCGACCCATCGATCGATGCACCGGAAATCATGCCCAGTGTCGAGGAATTGCTGCGCGACGCCGAATTGAAGGCTGCGGAACACCACGACGCATGGCTGCGTGCCAAGGCTGACGCCGAGAATATCCGCCGCCGTGCGCACGAAGACGTGCAGAACGCACACAAGTATGCGATTGCCAAATTCGCGACCGACCTGCTGGCCGTCAAGGATAGCCTCGAGATGGCGCTCAAGGACAACAGCTCGATCGAGAACATCAAGGTCGGTGTCGAGATGACGCTCAAGCAGCTCGTCAACGCCTTCGACAAGGTGCAGCTGAGCGAGATCAACCCGATGGGCGAGAAGCTCGATCCGCATAAGCACCAGGCCATCTCGGTGGTGCCGGCCGACGCCGAGCCCAATACCGTGGTGAATGTGATGCAGAAGGGCTACCAGCTCGCTGACCGCGTGATCCGCCCGGCCATGGTCGTCGTCGCCAAGACCAAGGATTGATGCGGCTTACAGCCCGGCTGCAGGCAGCTCCAGAGGCGGCTTGCAGCCGGGCTTGAAATGTGGTGCGAACACCCCATTTCTGAAACAGGGTTATTCGGATTCAACCGCGCTGCGGGATACGCAGCGTGACGAAAGGAAGAGAAAACATGGGCAAGATTATTGGTATTGACCTCGGCACCACCAACTCCTGCGTGGCAGTGATGGAGAACGGCCAGCCGAAGGTGATTGAAAACTCGGAAGGCACGCGCACCACGCCGTCGATCATCGCTTACATGGAAGACGGCGAGATCCTGGTCGGCGCACCGGCCAAGCGCCAGGCAGTGACCAACCCGAAGCATACGCTGTTTGCGGTGAAGCGCCTGATCGGCCGCCGCTTCGAGGAAAAGGAAGTGCAGAAGGACATCGACCTGATGCCTTACGAAATCCTCAAGGCTGACAACGGCGACGCCTGGGTCAAGGTATACGACAGGAAGCTGGCGCCGCCGCAGGTGTCGGCCGACGTGCTGCGCAAGATGAAGAAGACCGCCGAAGACTACCTCGGCGAAGAAGTGACCGAAGCGGTGATCACCGTGCCGGCCTACTTCAACGACAGCCAGCGCCAGGCAACCAAGGATGCAGGCCGCATCGCCGGCCTCGAAGTGAAGCGCATCATCAACGAGCCGACCGCGGCAGCGCTGGCTTTCGGCATGGACAAGAAAGAGGGTGACCGCAAGATCGCCGTCTACGACCTGGGCGGTGGTACTTTCGACATCTCGATCATCGAGATCGCTGAGCTCGACGGTGAGCACCAGTTCGAAGTGCTATCGACCAATGGCGACACCTTCCTGGGCGGCGAAGACTTCGACCAGCGCATCATCGATTACATCATCGGCGAGTTCAAGAAGGACTCCGGCGTTGACCTGAAGCAGGACGTGCTGGCGCTGCAACGCCTGAAGGAAGCGGCCGAGAAGGCCAAGATCGAGCTGTCGTCGGGCCAGCAGACCGAAGTCAACCTGCCGTACATCACGGCCGACGCGACTGGGCCCAAGCACCTGGCGGTGAAGATCACCCGTGCCAAGTTCGAGAGCCTGGTGGAAGACCTGATCGAGCGTTCGATCGAGCCTTGCCGCATCGCGATCAAGGATGCCGGCCTCAAGGTCACCGATATCGACGACGTGATCCTGGTCGGCGGCCAGACCCGCATGCCCAAGGTGCAGGAGAAGGTCAAGGAGTTCTTCGGCAAGGAAGCGCGTCGCGACGTGAATCCGGACGAAGCCGTGGCCGTTGGTGCCGCGATCCAGGGCGGCGTACTGAAGGGTGATGTGAAGGATGTGCTGCTGCTCGACGTGAGCCCGCTGTCGCTCGGTATCGAGACGCTCGGTGGTGTGATGACCAAGCTGATCAAGAAGAACACCACGGTGCCGACCAAAGCCTCGCAAGTGTTCTCGACCGCCGACGACAACCAGAGCGCCGTGACCATTCACGTGCTGCAGGGTGAGCGCGAGACGGCCCATGCCAACAAGTCGCTGGGCCAGTTCAATCTCGAGGGCATCCCGGCTGCACCGCGCGGCATGCCGCAGATCGAGGTGATCTTCGACATCGACGCCAACGGCATCCTGCACGTGTCGGCCAAGGACAAGGCCACCGGCAAGGAAAACAAGATCACCATCAAGGCGAACTCGGGCTTGTCCGAGGAAGAAATCCAGAACATGGTGAAGGATGCCGAAGCGCATGCCGACGACGACAAGAAGCTGATGGAGCTCGTCACTGCGCGTAACCAGCTCGATGGCCTGATCCACTCAGTGAAGAAGTCGCTCGGCGAGTTCGGCGACAAGATCGGCGCCGACGACAAGGCCAAGATCGAAGCCGCGCTGAAGGATGCCGAAGGCGTGGTGAAGGGTGACGACAAGGCCGATATCGATGCCAAGGCCGAAGCGCTGACTACTGCCGCGCACAAGCTCGCCGAGCAGATGTACGCGCAGCAGCAGCCGGAAGGCGGCGCGGCACCTGGTGCCGATGCCGGCAAGGGCGATGACGGCAACGTGGTCGACGCTGAATTCGAAGAGGTGAAGAAGGGCTAAGCCCGGTCGTCCGCCGCGCGAGTGGTGTGACGTTCTGGCCGGATTGTGGTCGTTGCGCTCGGCGCGGCACCCGGTCCGGCCGTTTTCGTGATGAAGGCCATCGCGCCCGTGAGCTGCGGCGCACGATGGCGTGCTGCAAATGACGATGTGAACGACCATGTCGAAAAAAGACTACTACGAAGTGCTGGGCCTGAATCGCGATGTGTCGGAAGACGACATCAAGAAGGCCTATCGCAAGCTCGCGATGAAATACCATCCGGACCGCAACCCGGATAATCCGCAGGCGGAAGAGAAGTTCAAAGAGGCCAAGGAGGCCTACGAAATTCTCTCCGACGATCAGAAGCGCGCGGCCTATGACCAGTACGGTCATGCCGGCGTCGATCCGCAGGCCGGCATGGGCGGCGGTGGCGGACAAGGCTTCGGCGGCTTTGCCGATGCCTTTGGCGACATCTTCGGCGATATCTTCGGCGGCGGCCGGGGGGGCGGCGGGCGCTCGAATGTCTACCGTGGCGCGGACCTGCGCTACAACCTCGAAATCACGCTCGAAGAGGCTGCGCGCGGCTGCGAGAAGCAGATTCGCATCCCAACCATGGAAGAGTGCGGCACCTGCCACGGCAGCGGCGCCAAGCCCGGCACGCAGGCCAAGACCTGCTCGACCTGCGGTGGCCACGGCCAGGTGCGCATGCAGCAGGGCTTCTTCTCGATCCAGCAGGCCTGCCCGACCTGCCACGGCACCGGCAAGGTGATTCCCGATCCATGCAACACCTGCCATGGCGCGGGCCGCGTCAAGTCGCACAAGACCTTGTCGGTGAAAATTCCGGCCGGGATCGACGAGGGCGATCGCATCCGCCTGGCTGGCGAAGGCGAGCACGGCACCAATGGCGGCCCCAACGGCGACCTGTATGTGCAGATGCACATCAAGGAGCACGCGGTATTCCAGCGTGATGGCGTGGACTTGCATTGCGAGATGCCGATCAGCTTCTCCACTGCGGCACTCGGCGGCGAGATCGAAATCCCCACGCTCGATGGCGCGGCGAAGATCAAGATCCCGGCGGAAACCCAGTCCGGCAAGGTGTTCCGCCTGCGTGGCAAGGGCATCAAGCCGGTACGTGGCTCGATCCCGGGCGACCTGATGTGCCATGTCGTGGTGGAAACGCCGGTGAACCTGACCTCGCGGCAGAAAGAACTGCTGCGCGAGTTCGAGGAAATCTCGCAAAGCGACAGCGCCGTGCACAACCCGCGCGCCAAGTCGTGGATGGACAAGGTCAAGGACTTCTTCAGCTGAACACCGCTCGCGCCCGCCTTGGGTGGGGCAGGAAAAACGGGCCGGAGACGGCCCGTTTTTTTCGGACTTGGAAAGGGCTGAGCTGGTAGCCGGGCAGCGGTGCCGCGCAACTTGCATGCCTTGCCATCCGTCAAGGCCTGGAGCAAGCTCTTGCTCGGTTCGTTTTTACCAGTTATTTCAAATGCATATTGACGCTGGCGTGAGCGCTGGGGCTGCCTTGCGGGGCCGGATCGGTTAAACTTGCCGCCTTTACGGTACGAAGCAGGAATCCCCCACCATGCAACGAGTCGTCATCAGCGGTACCGGACTCTATACCCCGCCTTATTCGATCAGCAACGAAGAGCTGGTCGCCGCCTTCAACGAATATGTCGCACTGACCAACGAAGCCAACCGCGCAGCCATCGAGGCCGGCGACATGGCACCGCTGGCGCCGTCCAGCGTCGAATTCATCGAGAAGGCATCGGGCATCAAGAGCCGCTATGTGATGGAAAAGAGCGGTATTCTCGACCCGGCTCGCATGCATCCGCACATTCCCGAGCGCCCCAACGAGGCGCTGTCGCTGCAGGCCGAGATTGCCGTGGCGGCGGCGCGCGAGGCACTGGCCAACGCCGGCCGCCGCGCCGACGAGGTCGATGCGGTGATCGTTGCCTGCTCCAATATGCAGCGGCCTTATCCGGCGGTGTCGATCGAAATCCAGCAGGCGCTGGGGTGTGGTGGCTACGCCTTTGACATGAACGTGGCGTGCTCCTCGGCGACCTTCGGTATCGAGCAGGCCGCCAACGCGATCAAGGCGGGCACGGCGCGCGTGGTGCTGGTGCTGAACCCGGAAATCTGCTCGGGCCACCTCGAATTCCGCGACCGCGATTGCCACTTCATCTTTGGCGACGTGTGCACGGCCGTCGTGCTTGAGGCCGAAGGCGAGGCGAAAGCCGGCTCATTCGAGGTGCTCGGCACCAAGCTGGCGACGGTGTTTTCGAACAATATCCGCAACAACTTCGGCTTTCTCAACCGCTTCGACGAGTCGGGCATAGGCGCCCGCGACAAGCTCTTCGTGCAGGAAGGCCGCAAGGTGTTCAAGGAAGTCTGCCCGATGGTGGCGGAGCATGTCGGCAGCCATCTACAGGCTCACGACATCGCACCGACCGACGTCAAACGCTACTGGCTGCACCAGGCCAACCTGGCGATGAACCAGCTGATCGTCAAGCGCTTGCTGGGGCGCGATGCCTCGCTCGAAGAGGCACCGGTGATCCTCGACGAATACGCGAACACCAGCTCGGCTGGCTCCATCATCGCCTTCCACAAGTACTCGGGCGATCTGGCCGCCGGCGAGCTGGGCGTAATTTCGTCGTTCGGCGCGGGCTATTCGGTCGGTAGCGTGATCCTGCGCAAGCTCTGAACGCCGCAGCGGCTGCAACGACAAACCGCGGGTGCGCCCGCGGTTTTTTCATGCCGCGAGCTTGGAAGCCGCTCTGCGCCTCACGTAGAATCAATGGATGGCAGCGAGGGGGACGGTATTGACGCGGGTTCGCGGATTTCAGGTGGGATGCATGATGCTGGCCTTGGCCCTGGCAAGGGCTGCCTACGCGGCCGACTTCGGCTACAGCGTCGAGGTCGATGCTGACGACTCGGCGCTGACATCGCTGCTCGAGCGTTATCTCGACATCGTCAAATATCGCGGCAACGAGCTGATGTCGCCCGACCAGCTGCGCCGGCTTTATCGCGACATGCCCGCGCAGGCGGCCGACCTGCTGGCGACCGAGGGCTATTTTTCGCCGAAGATCACGCCCACGCTCAGCGAGACCGGCCAGCACTGGCAGGTGGGGCTGAAGGTGCAGGCGGGCGAGCCGACCCTGATCGATACGCTCGACCTGACCGTTGACGGCGCGCTCAATGACGAGCCCGATGCCGAGCGCCGCAAGCGTGCCATGCAGCGGGCCTGGCCGCTGAAGCCGGGGCTGCAGTTTCGCCAGGCCGATTGGGTGGACGCCAAGCGCCGCGCCTTGCAGGTGCTGCTGACCGATCGCTTCCCGGCTGCCACAGTCGCCGACAGCGAGGCGCGCATCGACCCGGCGAGCAACCGCGCGCAGCTCCGCGTCAAATACGACAGCGGACCGCGTTTCACGCTGGGGGCGGTGAGCGTGGCCGGCTTGCAACGTTATCCGCAGGCGATCGTCGACCATCTGCACGAAATCCGTCCCGGCGACCCATACGACTATGCCAAGCTCAGCGAGCTGCAATCCGCGCTGCTGGCCACGCCTTATTTCAAGTCGGTGTATGTCGAGGTGGAAACCGACCCTGCCGCACCCGAGCAGGTGCCGGTCAAGGTGACCGTGGTCGAGGCGCCGCTGCAGAAGATCTCGCTCGGCGTCGGCTATGGCACCGACAAGGGGGCACGCACCGAGGCCGATTACCGCTACAACAACGTGCTCGACCGGGGCTGGCTGTTCCGTGCCAAGACCACCATCGAGCAGCGCCAGCAGACCGGGGAAGTCGGCATCGACCTGCCGCGCAATGCAAAGGGCTATTACGACGGCGCCTACGCGCGCATCAACCGGCAGGAGGCCCAGGGCCTGGTGACGGCGAAGAAGGAAACCGGTGCGACCCGCTCGCGCAGCAAGGGCATCATCACCACCTCGCTCGGCGTCAGCTATCTGACCGAGGATGCGACGCTCGGCGACGTGCACACCAGCAACCAGGCGCTGACGCTCTCGTACAAATGGGTGCGCCGCGATGTCGACAACGTGCTCGACCCGCGCCGCGGCAATGTGATCGAGCTGCAGAGCGCGGGCGCGGTGCGTGGCATGTTGTCGGATACCTCGTTCGTGCGCGGCTACGCGCGCGGCGTGCTCTACCACTCGTTTGGCGCCGGGCGCACGGTGCAGCTGCGCGGCGAGGCCGGGCAGGTGGTGGCGGAAGACGCTGCCCGCGTGCCGACCGATTGGCTGTTCCGCGTCGGCGGCTCGGGCTCGGTGCGTGGCTACGCCTTCGAGAGCCTCGGCGTGCCGGCCGAGGGCGGCGTCCAGCCCGGCAAGGTGATGGCAACCACCTCGGTCGAGTACCAGCAGCATGTGGTCGGCAACTGGCGGGCCGCCGTATTCGTCGATGCGGGTAATGCGGCGGAATCCTGGCAGTCGTTTCATTTCGCCCGCGGTTATGGTGCAGGCGCGCGCTGGAAGAGCCCGGTCGGACCGTTTGCCCTCGATCTCGCCTATGGCGAGGATGCCCGCAAGTGGCGCCTGCATTTCACGCTCGGCGTGGCTTTCTGACCTAACCCGATGGCTGACACCGTTCCTCCTGCTCCCTCACGGCCTGGCCGCTCCTTCGCGCGCCGTGCGTTGCGCGCGGTGTTGGCAGCGCTGCTGTTGGCCGTGTTCATCCTCGTTGGACTCGGGCTGCTGCTCGGCAGCGAGCGCGGCCTGTCATGGAGCGTGGCGGCCATCAACCGGCTGGCCGCCGGCACGCTGGCGATCGATCATACGAGCGGCTCGCTGCGGCGCCACCTGACCGTGCTCGGGCTCAAGCTCGATGTCGGCGACACGCATGCCCGGGTCGACCGGGCCGAGCTCGACTGGCGGCCGCTCGCGCTGCTGCACGGCAAGCTCGACATCGCCTCGTTCACCATCGGCAGCCTCACCATCGACAGCAAGCCCAGCGACCAGCCGACACCATTTCCCACCAGACTGCGCCTGCCGCTCGCGCTCGAAGTCGGGCAGCTGAGCATCGGCCGGCTGTGGCTCGCCCAAAGCAAGCTTGAGCTCACCGGCATCGCCGCAACACTGAGTAGCGACGGCCTGCGCCATCGGCTGCAGCTGGCCTCGCTGCATACCCCGTGGGGCCGCGCCAACGGGCGCCTGGCGCTGACGGGCGATGCGCCCTATGCGCTCGATGGCTCGGTCGCCTTCGATGGCGGCCTCGATACTCATCCGGTCAGCGGCACGGCGACGCTGAGCGGCAACCTGCGCCAGTTGCGCGTGGCGTCGCAACTGCGCAGCGGCGATGCGGGTGTGGTGCTCGATGCGCGGCTGGTGCCGTTCGCCACCAGCCTGCCCGGGCGTATCCACTCGCTGCGGGCCGAGCTGCGTGATGTCGAGCTGCCGGTATTCCTGCCCGGCGCGCCCAAGGCCAGGCTGGCCGGCGGTGTCTATGTCGAGCCGGCGGCCGGCGGCTGGCGCGGCCATGTCGACCTCGCCAACGGGGAGGCCGGCGCGATCGATGCCGGGCGCATCCCGGTCGAGCGCCTGGCCGGCGAGCTGCATTTTGATGGGAAGCGCCTGCTTGCCCACGAGCTGACCGCCTATCGCGCCGGCGGCTCGCTGCGCGTCAACGGCAGTGCTGCCACCGGGGCGCTGGCGCTCTCTGGCGAGGCCCGCGCGATTGATCCCCGTTCGATCTACTCAAGCCTGGTCAAGGGCGCGGCGAGCGGCACGCTCAAGCTGACGGGGCCGCTGATCGAGCCGCGTCTCGAAGTCGAGCTGGCCGACCCCCGTCTCGGGCTTGCCGGTGCGATGCGCTGGGCCCGCCAGACCGGGCATGAGGCCATCGTGATCGAGCGCGCGCGGTTCACCCACGCCGGCGGCGAGGCCGACATCAGCGGCCGGCTGGGGCTGGATTCCCGGCTCGACTACGCGGCCGAGGTGGTGCTGCGCCGCTTCCATCCAGATGCCTTTGTGGCCATGCCGCGCTCCGAGTTCAATCTCACCGCCAAGGCGCATGGCGCCTTCAAGCCGAACTGGCGGGTGGACGCCCAGTTCAAGCTGCTGGACAGCCACTATGGCCGTATTCCGCTATCCGGCGAGGGCGCGCTGGCCATTGGCCCGACGCGGCTCGAACAGGCCGATCTCAGCCTGCGTGTTGCCGCCAACACGCTGCGGGCGAAAGGACGGCTGGGCCTGGCCGACGACAGGCTGCTGCTCGACATCGATGCGCCCGACCTGGCGTTGCCGGGCTTGCCGCTGGCCGGCAAGGCCAAGGGGAAGATCACCCTGAGCGGGCCGTTTGCGCAGGTGGCGGTCGAGGGCGACATGCAGGTCGACGGCCTGCGCCTGCCGGGCAATACGACGATCGAGCATCTGGCCGCGACGCTGAAGCTGCAGGCCAGCGCCACAGGGCGCGCCGATGCCAAGGTGACGGCCGCTGGCGTGCAAGCGGGCGGCCAGCACATTGACAAGGCCGAGCTGACGCTGGCCGGCACGCGTGCGGCCCACGACCTGGCGTTCGTGGCGACAGGCCAGCTCGCCGATACCGCAGTGGACATGAGCCTGGCTGCCCATGGCGCGCTCGGCGATGGCTGGCACTGGCAGGGCACGCTGCAGCGGCTCGACAACAAGGGGCGCTACGCCGTCGCCCTGATGGCACCGGTGAGCCTGGCGCTGGCGCCCGACGCCGCCAGCCTCGGTGCGGCCCGGCTGAAGCTCATCGACACCGAGCTTCAGCTGGACACGCTCGACTGGTCCGGCGGGCGCGTCAGTACGCGGGGTGCGGCGCAGGCGGTCGATCTGGCCAGCCTGATCCGTTTCTCGGGCAGGGAGCTGCCGCTCAGTACCGACCTGGTGTTCGGGCTGCGCTGGGATCTCAAGCTCGCCGACCATCTCAACGGCACGCTCGAACTCACCCGCCAGCGCGGCGACCTGGTGCTCGAAGAGGTCGGCTCCGCCGACGGGCTGCCGATGAAGCTCGAGCGTGCCGCGATAGTGCTGCGCGCCGTGAATGACCACCTGACGGGCCAGGCCGAGCTCAAGTCGACCACGCTCGGCGCGCTGGCGGGCGACGTGGATGTATTCGTCACCCGTGGCGAGCAGGGGTGGCAGGTGTCACGCACGACACCGTATGCCTGGAAGCTGGCCGGCGAGATGAGCTCCATCGCCTGGGCGGGCCCGCTGCTCGGCCCGGTGACGAAGCTGGGCGGGCGCCTGGCGGTCGACCTGCGTGCGCAGGGTTTCGTCGGCAAACCCAATCTGGCCGGCTGGCTCAAGGCCAGCGAGGTGAAACTGAGCGACCCGGAGCGCGGTGTCGATTTCAAGGATGGGCGCGTCAGTGCGGTGTTCCAGCAGGACCGCGTGGTAATGCAGGACTTCCATCTGGCGGCAGGCAAGGGCACCTTGACCGGCAGCGGCACGCTGCTGCTCGGGCTGGATATGCCCAGTGTCGACATGAAGCTGGTGGCCAGACAGTTTGCCGTGCTCACCCGGCCTGACCGGCAACTGACGGTGACGGGTGAGGGCGGTGTGCGCTATGTCGACCAGCAATTGCACATCGATGCCAAGCTGAGTGCCGACAGTGGCCACTTCGAAGTCGGCAATAGTGATGTGCCGGCGCTCGGCGACGATGTCGTGGTGGTCGGCCGCGCGCCGCGCAATGCGAAGAAAGGCGGTTCGCTGCCGCTCTACCTGACGGCCAGCTTCGATCTGGGCGAGCGCCTGACGGTGCGCGGCAAGGGCCTCGACGCCACGCTGGGCGGCTCGGTGCTGCTCCGGGCCGCGCCCAAGCGTGCGCTGACGGCGGCCGGCACGGTCACCGTGACGCGGGGGCGCTATACCGCCTACGGCCAGAACCTGAGCGTGAGCCGCGGCAACATCAGTTTTCAGGGACCGATCGACAATCCGCTGCTCGACATCGTCGCCATCCGCCCGGGGCTGAGCGTCGAGGTCGGCGTGCAGGTCAGCGGTACGGCGCTGGCGCCACGCGTCCAGCTCACCTCCGACACGCCGATGCCGGATGCCGAGAAACTGTCCTGGCTGGTGCTCGGCAAGCCCAGCTCGGGGCTGAAGCAGGGCGATGCCGCTTCGCTATTGATGGTGGCGAGCGGCCTGCTGGGCGGCGATACGGCCAACTCGCTGGTCAAGTCGCTGGCCGACAGCGTGGGGCTCGACGAGATCAGCATCGGCCAGAGCGAGAACACGACGAGCAACGGCAGCAATGGCAGCAGCGCCAGCAGCAATGGCGAAAGCAATCTGTCGACCCAGGTGGTGACGCTCGGCAAGCGCCTGTCCGATCGTGCCTACCTTGCCTACGAGCAAGGCCTGACGGGGGCCAGCGCCGCCCTCAAGCTCACTTACCAGCTCACCCGCAGCCTCTCCTTCGTGGCGCGTGCCGGCCAGCAGCAAAGCCAGGTCGACCTGTTCTACACCCACGCCTTCGACTGATCCCGGTCCCGACCGCCAGCCCGGTTTGTGGGCATTTTTGCAACAGCCGACTACACTCAAGTCACGTTGCGAGACTGGCTGGCTGCCGCCCGCGCGATGGTCGTGATAAGTTATCGCCCGTGCGTGCATACGCATTCAGGCTGTAGGACGCTGTCTGGACGATCCAGGGGCAACCCCGAATCGCCAGCGGTGATCTTGATATATACCCATACAACACCGTCTGAGAGGAAAAGACATGCAACACAAGCTGCTGAAACTCGCCGTGACTGCCGCGCTGGTTGGCATTGCCGGCACCACCTTCGCTGCCGGCAAGACCCTGGTTTATTGTTCCGAAGCGAGCCCGGAAGGCTTCGACCCTGGCCCGTACACGGCCGGCGGCACCTTCGATGCCTCGGCTGAAGCCGTCTACAACCGCCTGGTCGAATTCGAGCGCGGCGCCACCAAGGTACAGCCTGGCCTGGCCGAAAGCTGGGAGATCTCGCCCGATGGCCTGACCTACACCTTCAAGTTGCGCAAGGGTGTGAAGTTCCACACCACCGACTACTTCAAGCCGACGCGTGATTTCAACGCCGACGACGTGGTCTTCACCTTCACCCGCATGATCGACAAGGATCAGCCCTTCCGCAAAGCCTATCCGGTCGAGTTCCCGTACGCCTCCGACATGGGCATGGATGCGAACATCGCCAAGGTGGAAAAGGTCGACCCCTACACCGTGCGCTTCGTGCTGAAGAAAATCGACGCCCCGTTCGTGCAGAATCTGGCCATGAGCTTCGCGTCGATCCTGTCCGCCGAGTACGCCGACAAGCTGCTCAAGGATGGCAAGCCGCAGCAGATCAACCAGCAGCCGATCGGCACCGGTCCCTTCGTATTCAAGAGCTACCAGAAGGATGCGTCGATTCGCTATGATGCCAACAAGGAATACTGGAAGAAGGGCGAGGTCAAGCTCGACAAGCTGATCTTCGCGATCACCACCGACCCGTCGGTGCGCTACCAGAAGCTCAAGGCCGGCGAATGCCAAATCATGTCCTACCCGCGTCCGGCCGACCTGGCCGGCATGAAGGCGGACCCGAAGCTGACCGTACCGAGCCAGGCTGGCTTCAACCTGGGCTACCTCGCCTACAACGTCAAGCACAAGCCGCTCGACAAGCTCGAAGTACGCGAAGCGCTCGACATGGCGATCAACAAGAAGGCGATCATCGACGCCGTGTATCAGGGCGCAGGCCAGGCCGCGACCAACCCGATGCCGCCGACCCAGTGGTCCTACGACAAGTCGATCAAGGATGCCGGCTACAACCCGGACAAGGCCAAGGCCCTGCTGAAGAAGGCCGGCATTGCCGAGGGCACCGAGATCACCCTGTGGGCGATGCCGGTACAACGCCCGTACAACCCCAACGCCAAGCTGATGGCCGAAATGATCCAGAACGACTGGGGCAAGGTCGGCATCAAGGCCAAGATCGTCAGCTACGAGTGGGGCGAGTACCTGAAGCGCGGCAAGGCTGGCGAACATGACGCAATGCTCGTGGGCTGGACCGGCGACAATGGCGATCCGGACAACTGGCTCGGCGTGAACCTGGGCTGCGAGGCCGTGGGCGGCAACAACTACGCGATGTGGTGCAACAAGGAGTTCGACGACCTCATCGTCAAGGGCAAGCAGACCACCGACACGAAGAAGCGCACCGAGTACTACACCAAGGCACAGCAGATCTTCAAGAAGGAACTGCCATGGACCACGATCGCGCACTCGACGGTTTACCAGCCGATGCGCAAGGACGTGGAAGGCTTCAAGATCAGCCCATTCGGTCTGAACTCCTTCTACGGCGTGGGCCTGAAGTAAACGGCATCGCTTAGAGGCTGT
Organism: Chitinivorax sp. PXF-14; assembly: GCF_040812015.1. Classification (NCBI taxonomy): domain Bacteria; kingdom Pseudomonadati; phylum Pseudomonadota; class Betaproteobacteria; genus Chitinivorax; species Chitinivorax sp. PXF-14. The sequence continues at coordinate 161,224 of NZ_JBFNXJ010000006.1, forward strand.
TCACGATCTTGCTGCGAGGTCGTGAACCGCCTCTTAGACAACAAGAAAGGGACAGGTACGACCTGTCCCTTTTCACAATAAAACCCAGCAGGGAGAGAGAGTATGACTACACGCAACTGGCTACCGCTGGTAGCCGCACTGGCCTTGGCCATGGGCAGCCAGGCCCAGGCTGCCAAGGTGTTGACCGTGTGCTCCGAAGCGAGCCCGGAAGGTTTCGACATCTCGATGTACACCGCCGCCGTCACCGCCGATGCGACCTCGGAGGCGGTGCACAACCGCCTGGTCGAATTCGAGCGCGGCTCGACCAAGGTGCTGCCCGGCTTGGCGGATCGGTGGGACATCTCCAAGGATGGCCTGAGCTACACCTTCTATCTGCACAAGGGGGTGAAGTTTCACACCACCGACTATTTCAAGCCGAGCCGCGAGTTCAACGCCGACGATGTGGTATGGACCTTCAAGCGCATGCTCGACAAGAGCCACCCGTGGTACAAGGTCAGCCCGCGCGGCTACCCTTACGCCGACGGGATGGAGTTCCCGACGCTGATCAAGTCCATCGACAAGATCGACCCTTACACCGTCAGGTTCACGCTGAGCAAGCCCGAGGCGCCCTTTCTGGCCGATCTGGCGATGGGCTTCGCCTCCATCTTCTCGGCCGAATACGGCGACCAGCTGCTCAAGGCCGGCAAGACCAACCAGCTCAACCAGCTGCCGATCGGCACCGGCCCTTTTGTCTTCCGTCGCTACGAAAAGGATGCACAGATCCGCTATGACGGCTTCAAGGACTATTTCCGCGGCAAGCCGGCGATCGACAAGCTGATCTTCGCGATCGCCCCGGATACCGCCGTGCGCATCCAGAAGCTCAAGGCCGGCGAGTGCCAGATCGCGCTGTACCCGCTGCCGGCGGATGTGCCCAATCTGCGCCGGGACCCGAAGCTGCAGGTCGGCGAGCTCAATGCGTTGATGACTGGCTATCTGGCCTTCAACACCCAGCACAAGCCGCTGGACAAGAAGGAGGTGCGCCAGGCGATCTCGCTCGCCTTCGACAAGAAGTCCTACGTCAAGGCACTGTTCGGCGAGGCCGCGAGCCCAGCGGTCAACCCCTTCCCATCCACCATGTGGGGCTACAACAAGGACATCAAGGATTACGACTACAACCCGGCCAAGGCGCGTGAACTGTTGAAGCAGGCGGGCCTGCCCAACGGCTTCGATACGACGATCTGGACCCGTCCCGGTGGCGGCACGATCAATCCGAACCCCAAGCTGGGTGCCGAAATGCTGCAGGCCGACCTGAAAAAGATCGGCATCAACGCAACGATCAAGACCATCGAGTGGGGCGAGCTACTCAAGCGCGCCAAGGCGGGTGAACATGATCTCGTATTCAATGGCTGGGCCGGTGACAACGGCGACCCGGATAACTTTCTGACGCCGCTGCTGTCCTGCGCCGCCGCCGAGACCGGGGAGAACTACGCGCGCTGGTGCGACAAGCCTTTCGATGCCTTGCTCGATCGCGCCAAGCTCAGCTCGGACATCAACGTCCGCACCAAGGCCTACCTCGAAGCGCAGAAGATCTTCAAGGAGCAGGCACCCTGGCTGGCGCTGGCGCACCCGACCATGTTCGTTGCGATGCACAAGAATGTCGTCGGTTATAAATTGTCGCCGCTGGGGACAAACAACTATTACGGCGTCGATATCAGGTAGCACACATCGCAGTGACACAAACAAACCGGCCGATCGCCGGTTTGTTTGCATTCAGGTGCATGAAAACGGCTCGTCAATGCCGCGTCCAGCAAGCTTTTCCAGTCTGGCTATGAGGGATTGCAGCAATGGCGGCGCATGCTTTCCTACCTTTAACTGGTAGCGGAACCCGCGCTTCATGACCATGTCTTGCTGCGCTGCAATATCCAATAAATCAAGTTGTTGTTTGCGGACCAAACGGTTAATATCCGCGCACTTTTTGGGGCCCGCCCGCCAACGGCGACGCGGTGTTCCGCATCGGATGCACTCCGATTTCGTGACGGACCGGCGACCCTGGTTCGTGTATTCCACGGGCTGTTGTCAAGCACACAACGGCAGACCATCACGGACAACGCGCCAGCCTTGTCCGGGTCGGCGTTTTGTTTTTGGCTCAGCCTACACGATAGGTTGAATCATGTTCTCCTTCATCCTCAGGAAAATCGGGATGGTGATCCCGACCTTCCTCGGCATCACGCTCCTCGCGTTTGCCCTGATCCACCTCATACCGGGCGACCCCGTCCTGATCATGGTCGGCGAACGCCGACTCGACCCCGAGATGTACAAGGCCGCGATGCATAACCTCGGCCTCGACCTGCCGCTGTGGAAACAGTACCTGGTCTACCTGACCAAGGCGCTGCACGGCGACCTCGGCCTGTCGCTGATCACGAAGGAGCCGGTGATGGACGAGTTCCTCAAGCTGTTCCCGGCGACCGTCGAGCTGTCGATCTGTGCCATGGCATTCGCTACCGTGCTGGGCCTGATCGCCGGCATCCTGGCCGCCATCAAGCGCGGCTCCTGGTTCGACAACACGGTGATGGGCATTGCCATCACCGGCTCGTCGATGCCGATTTTCTGGTGGGGCCTGATCCTGATCATGTTCTTCTCGGTCAATCTTGGCTGGACGCCGGTTTCGGGCCGTATCGACCTCGAGTTCGATATCGTCCCCAAGACCGGCCTGCTGCTGATCGACACGCTGCTATCGGACGAGGAGGGCGCCTTCCGGTCCGCGCTGTCGCACCTGATCCTGCCGTCGATCGTGCTGGGCACCATTCCGCTGGCGATCATCGCGCGTATGACGCGTTCTTCGATGCTCGAAGTGCTGCGCGAGGACTATGTGCGCACCGCCCGCGCCAAGGGGCTGTCGCCGACCCGCGTGATCGCCGTGCATGCGCTGCGCAATGCGCTGATCCCGGTGATCACCGTGATCGGCCTGATGGTGGGCACGCTGCTCGCCGGCGCAGTGCTGACCGAGACCATCTTCTCCTGGCCTGGCGTGGGCAAGTGGCTGATCGATGCGATCAGCCGCCGCGACTATCCCGTGGTGCAGGGCGGCATCCTGATCACCGCCACGCTGATCATCATCGTCAATCTGCTGGTGGACATCATGTACGGTGTCATCAACCCGCGCATCCGCCACGCGAGGTAAGCCATGAACGCACAAACAACAACCGCCAGCCTGGCGCCCGAGGCCGTGGCGATGAGCTACCCGTCGCCGCTCAAGGAGTTCTGGCAGAGCTTCTCCGCCAACCGCGGTGCGCTGATCGCCATGATCTACATGGTGTGCATGATCGTCGCTGCACTGTTCGCGCCGCTGATCGCGCCGCACAGCCCGATCGAGCAATATCGCGACTTCATGCTCGCGCCGCCGTCGTGGGCGCAGGGCGGCAGCTCGCAGTTCCTGTTCGGCACCGATGACCTGGGGCGCGACATCCTCTCGCGGCTGATCCACGGTGCGCGCCTGTCTCTGTCGATCGGCCTGATGTCGGTTGTCATGTCGATGATTCCCGGCATCGTGCTGGGCCTCACCGCTGCATTTTTCCCGCGTTTCGATACGCTGATCATGCGCTTGATGGACGTGATGCTGGCGCTGCCGTCGCTGCTACTGGCGGTGGCCATCGTCGCCGTGCTCGGCCCCAGCCTGTTCAACACCATGCTGGCCATCGCCATCGTCAGCCTGCCCAACTATGTGCGTCTGACGCGTGCCTCGGCCATGGCCGAGATCAATCGCGAATATGTGATCGCGTCGCGCGTCGCCGGTGCCGGCACGCTGCGGCTGATGTTCGTCACCGTGCTGCCCAATTGCGTGGCGCCGATCATCGTGCAGGCCACCATGGGCTTCTCGTCCGCGATCCTCGACGCCGCCGCGCTGGGCTTCCTGGGCCTGGGCGCACAGCCCCCGCTGCCCGAGTGGGGCACCATGCTGGCCTCGGCGCGCGATTACATCGAGCGCGCGTGGTGGGTGGTGACCATGCCGGGCCTGACCATCCTGTTCTCGGTGCTGGCGCTCAACCTGATGGGCGACGGCCTGCGCGACGCGCTCGACCCGAAACTCAAACGCGTGGCATGAGGTATTTGAATGAGCCTGCTTAAGATACGTAACCTCTCCGTCGCGTTTGGCAACCCGGCGAACCCGTTCCGCGCGGTCGAAGGCATCGACTTCGAGATCAACCGTGGCGAGATCGTCGGCATCGTCGGCGAATCCGGCTCCGGCAAGTCCGTGACCATGCTGGCGCTGATGGGCCTGATCGACGCGCCGGGCCGCGTGACGGCCGACGAGTTGAGCTTCGACGGCAAGAATCTGCTGACCATCTCCGACCGCGAGCGGCGCAAGATCATCGGCAAGGACATCGCGATGATCTTCCAGGACGCGCTGTCGAGCTTGAATCCGAGCTACACCGTCGGCTACCAGATCAAGGAAGTGCTCAAGGTGCATGAAGGCCTGCGCGGCGCGGCGCTCGACAAGCGCGCGCTGGAGCTGCTGGAGATGGTCGAGATTCCCGACCCGAAATCGCGCCTCAATGCTTATCCGCACCAGTTGTCGGGCGGCATGAGCCAGCGCGTGATGATCGCGATGGCGATCGCCTGCCGCCCCAAGCTGCTGATTGCCGACGAGCCGACTACGGCGCTCGACGTCACCATCCAGGCACAGATCATGGACCTGCTGGTCAACCTGCAGAAGCAGCAGGACATGGCGCTGATCATGATCACCCATGACCTGGCCGTGATCGCCGAGATCGCGCACCGGGTGAACGTGATGTATGCCGGACAGGTGGTGGAGACCAATCGCGTGCCGGACATCTTCCACTGGCCGCAACATCCCTATACCCAGGCGCTGCTGGCCTCGATTCCCGAGCACAGCAAGGGGGCCGAACGGCTGTCCACCTTGCCTGGCATCGTGCCCGGCCATTACGACCGGCCCAAGGGCTGTCTGTTGAGCCCGCGCTGCCCCTATGTACAAGAGCGCTGCCGGAGCGAACGCCCGACCATCGGATCGGTCGACGGCATCGGCGTGCGCTGCTTCACTCCGCTGGATAAGGAAGGAAAACCGACCGTATGAGCAAGGTATTGATTGCCCAGGACCTGACCCGTCACTACGAGGTCTCGCGCGGCTTCCTGAAGGGGCATGCAACCGTCAAGGCGCTGAACGGCGTGTCGTTCGAACTCGCGGCCGGCAAGACGCTGGCGGTGGTGGGTGAATCCGGTTGCGGCAAATCCACGCTGGCGCGCAGCCTGACGATGATCGAGCAGCCGACGAGCGGGCACCTGACCATCGATGGCGTCGATATTGCCACGGCCGGCAGCACGACGCTCAAGCAGATGCGCAGCAAGGTGCAGATGGTGTTCCAGAACCCTTATGCATCGCTCAATCCGCGCAAGCAGATCGGCACGGTGCTGGACGAGCCGCTGCTGATCAATACCGGCCTCAGCAAGGCCGAGCGGACGGACAAGGTGAAGGCCATCATGGCCAAGGTCGGCCTGCGTCCCGAGCACTTCCACCGCTACCCGCACATGTTTTCCGGCGGCCAGCGCCAACGCGTGGCGATCGCGCGCGCGATGATCCTAAACCCGAAGATCGTCGTCGCGGACGAGCCGGTGTCGGCGCTCGACGTGTCGATCCAGGCACAGATACTGAACCTGTTCATGGACCTGCAGCAGGAGTTCAAGATCGCCTATGTGTTCATTTCCCACAATCTGTCGGTGGTGGAGCACGTCGCCGACGACGTGATGGTGATGTACCTCGGCTCGACCGTCGAGTACGGAGCCAGCAAGAAGCTCTACAGCCGTCCGCTGCACCCGTACACGCAGGCACTGTTGTCGGCCACGCCGGCTATCCGCGAGGAAGACCGGCGGCAGCAGATCAAGATCCAGGGCGAGTTGCCGAGTCCGCTCAATCCGCCATCCGGCTGTGCCTTCCACAAACGCTGCCCGTTCGCCGTCGAACGCTGCAAGCAGGAGGTGCCCTTGCTGCGGCCGTTTGATGAGCGCATGGTGGCGTGCCACCGGGTCGAGGAAATCAATGCCTGACCGGGGCTGAGCAAAAGAAAGGCCAGCAATGCTGGCCTTTCTTCATGGTGCGGAGCCCTTACCGGCTCAGCTCGCCTCGTTGGTTCAGCATCGTCAGCTCGACATACTTGCTGCCCTGATGCTGCTTGTCGCTGAAGCTGACCTTGTAGTTGCCGAGGTCATATTCCTTCATCGTGTCGAGCGCCTTGATCACGCCTTCCCTGGTCGGGTTCTTGCCGGCGCGGCGGATGCCCTCTGCCAGCACCTTGGCGTTGATGTAGCCTTCGAGCGAGGCATAGGACGGGCGCGCCGACGGCGCATGCTGCGCCAGCAGGTCGCGGTATTCGCGGATCAGCTTGAGATGATCCGCATCGGGTGAGGGGAAGACCTGCGAGATGCCCACGCCGGCAACCGCTGGAGCGCCATCCTGCCGTATCAGTTCGTCGTAGTTGGCGGTGGATATGTTGAACAGCTGCGACTTGCCGCCCAGTTCGCGGAACTGCTTGATGAACGCCGCCGTCGGGCGAGTGATGGAGATCATCATCACCGCGTCGGGGTTGAGCTTGGCCAGCGCCGTGGCCGCCTCCTTCACGTCGTCCGAGCCCTTCTCGTAGGTCGCGGTTGCCACCAGTTGCATGTCGTGCGCCTTCAGCGAGCGCTTGGCGGCGTCCAGGCCGGCCGTGCCGAACGGGTCGCGCTGGAACATCACACCGACTTTCGAGATACCGAGGTTGCTCAGCAGCGAGACAATCTTCTCCACCTCGTCGTGGTAGCCGGCACGGGTATGAAAGAGGTAGGGGTTGAACGGGTCCCGCGTGCTGAGCGCGCCGGTATAGACCCCGACCAGCGCAATGCGGCTCTTGTCGAGCTGCTTGCTGGCAAGCAGGTCGGTCACGTTGGCTGTGCCGTAGAAGCTCATCAACGCGATGGCCTTGTCGTTTTCGATCAACTGCTTGGCATTCTGCGCCGTGAGGGCGGATTGGTACTGGTCATCCTTGACGACCAGCTTGATCGTTTGACCGTTGATACCGCCATTTGCATTCAGATGATCGAAGTACACCTTGGCGCCAAGCGCTAAGGCGTTGCCGGTCTCGGCGGCCACGCCGCTCAGCGGCGACGACTCGCCAATGACGAGGTCTGCGTTGGCCTGGCCCATGGCCACGCAGAGACAGCCGGCCAGAAGAGATTTCAGTACAGCATCAATTCGCATGGAGACTCCGTTTGGGGGTGAGGGGTCTTTCGCCCGGCGGCACACGTCGAGCCCATCCATTAAAGCAGACGATGCCCAAAATGCCACGGGGATTTTCCCGGGGGAACCGCTTGCCACGGCGCTCCGGGCGCGCATGTTATAGTCTCAAGGCAAGCAATTACGCCGATGGAGCGCAGCAATGAAACGTGCGGTTTACGCAGGTAGTTTTGACCCTGTCACCAAGGGGCATCTCTGGATGATCGAGCAGGGGGTCAAGCTGTTTGATGAGCTGGTGGTGGCAATCGGCCTCAACCCCGAGAAGCGCTACACCTTCAGTGTCGGCGAACGCAAGGTGATGCTCAAGGAGTGCACCCGCCACCTGCCGCATCTACGTGTCGAGGCCTTCGAGAACCAGTTTCTCGTCAATTACGCCAAGTCCATCGGGGCCAACTACATCCTGCGCGGCATCCGCTCCACCAGCGATTACGAGTTCGAACGCACCATGCGCTATATCAATGGCGACCTGTTTCCGGACATCGACACGCTATTCCTCATGCCGCCACGCGAGATCGCCGAGGTCAGCTCCACCATGGTGAAGGGCCTGGTCGGCCCCGACGGCTGGCAGCAGGTGGTCAAGCAGTATGTGCCGGAAGCGGTGTATCAGCATCTTCTCGACAACGCAGCGCAGGGGTCCTGATGGCCGATCTCTCCGCATTTGAAAACCGCCTGCGAAAGAACCTCAAGCATTGGGGAAAATGGGCGCGCCGCAACGGCATTCAGTGCTATCGCCTGTATGACCGCGACGTCCCGGAATTTCCGCTGATCGTTGATATCTATGGTGAGCGTGTTCACCTGCAGGAGGTCGATACCGGCTGGCAAATGGACGAGGCCGACTATCAGTCCTGGCTGGACGCGGTGAGGCAGCGCGTGGCCGATGTCCTGGCCTTGCCGCTCGATGCCGTGGCGCTGAAACAGCGGCGTCGTCAGAAAGGCCTGGAGCAGTATGAAAAGACCGGGCGCGAGGGGGTGGATTTCGTCGTGGGGGAGGGCAGACACCGTTTCATCGTCAATCTGGACGAATACCTCGACACCGGGCTGTTTCTCGACCACCGCAACACGCGTCGCATGGTGGAGCAGGAGGCAGCCGGCAAGCGCGTGCTCAACCTGTTCGCTTACACAGGCAGCTTCAGTGTCTATGCCGCGGCGGGTGGCGCGTCCGAGGTCATTACCGTCGACCTGTCCAATACCTATCAGGACTGGGCACGCCGCAATCTGCTCGAAAATGGCTTCGACGGCCCTCGCTACGAGATGGTACGTGCCGATGTGTTCCGCTATCTCGACGATGCGGTGGAGCGGAGCGAGCGCTTCGACCTGATCGTCATGGATCCACCCACCTTCTCGAACTCGGCCAAGATGCAGGGAATACTGGATGTGCAGCGCGACCATCCCTTACTGGTCCGCCAGTGCCTCCGCCTGCTGAATCCTGGCGGCGTCCTGTATTTCTCGAACAATCTCCGCACTTTCAAGCTGGACGAATCGCTGGTAGACGAATGTGAGCTTCAGGAAATCTCTGCCCAGACGGTTCCTGACGATTTTCGTAACAAGCGGATTCACCGCTGCTGGCGCATGGTGAAACGAGCGCTCTGACTGGATGAATAAAAAAATCCTATCAAATCAATTGCTTTGATTGCCGCGTGAAAAATATTAAAAATTTTCTGCAAATAGTGTTTGACAGCTGCTTTCAACCTCACCATAATGCGCCGCTCATTCAGGAGGGATTCCCGAGCGGTCAAAGGGATCAGACTGTAAATCTGACGGCTCTGCCTTCGAAGGTTCGAATCCTTCTCCCTCCACCAGATTTATGTTTGCTTGCGGAGTGAAGTGTAATCCGTGAGACGAGTGAGGTTTTAAGTCGGCTTGGCTCCGCGGGTGTAGCTCAATGGTAGAGCAGAAGCCTTCCAAGCTTACGACGAGGGTTCGATTCCCTTCACCCGCTCCACCATCAGGTCAAGCGCCCATGTAGCTCAGGGGTAGAGCACTCCCTTGGTAAGGGAGAGGTCGCCAGTTCAATTCTGGCCATGGGCTCCAGTCTTCTGGATTCCCAGTATCTTCGGAAATTTAAGGAACGATCATGGCAAAGGAAAAGTTCGAGCGGACAAAACCGCACGTAAACGTCGGCACCATCGGTCACGTTGACCATGGCAAGACCACGCTGACTGCAGCGATCACCACCATTCTGTCGAAGAAATTCGGTGGCGAAGCCAAGGGTTACGACCAGATCGACAGCGCGCCGGAAGAAAAGGCTCGCGGCATCACCATCAATACCGCGCACGTTGAATACGAAACCGAAAAGCGTCACTACGCCCACGTAGATTGCCCGGGTCACGCTGACTACGTTAAGAACATGATTACCGGTGCCGCCCAGATGGACGGTGCGATCCTGGTTTGTTCCGCTGCTGACGGCCCGATGCCGCAAACGCGTGAACACATCCTGCTGGCTCGTCAGGTAGGTGTGCCGTACATCATCGTCTTCCTGAACAAGTGCGACATGGTCGACGACGAAGAGTTGCTCGAACTGGTCGAAATGGAAGTGCGTGAACTGCTCTCCAAGTACGACTTCCCGGGCGACGACCTGCCGCTGATCAAGGGCTCCGCCCTGAAGGCGCTGGAGGGCGACCAGAGCGACATCGGCGAACCGGCGATCTTCCGCCTGGCCGACGCGCTGGACAGCTACATCCCTGAGCCGGAGCGTGCCGTTGACGGCGCCTTCCTGATGCCCGTGGAAGATGTATTCTCCATCTCCGGTCGCGGCACCGTCGTGACTGGTCGTATCGAGCGTGGCATCGTCAAGGTAGGTGAAGAAGTCGAAATCGTCGGTATCAAGGCGACCGTCAAGACTACTTGCACCGGCGTTGAAATGTTCCGCAAGCTGCTCGACCAAGGTCAGGCAGGCGACAACGTGGGCGTGCTGCTGCGCGGCACCAAGCGTGAAGACGTCGAGCGTGGCCAGGTTCTGGCCAAGCCGGGTTCGATCACCCCGCACACCAAGTTCCAGGCAGAGGTCTACATCCTGTCCAAGGAAGAGGGTGGCCGTCATACCCCGTTCTTCAACGGCTATCGTCCGCAGTTCTACTTCCGTACTACGGACGTGACCGGCTCGATCGATCTGCCGGCAGGTACCGAAATGGTAATGCCAGGCGACAACATCGCCATGACTGTAGCCCTGATCGCGCCGATCGCGATGGAGCAAGGTCTGCGCTTCGCGATCCGCGAAGGTGGCCGCACCGTCGGTGCCGGTGTTGTAGCTAAGGTTATTGAGTAATAGTTGCAAGAAAAGGTGGCATGAGTATAATGCTGCCTCCCCTAGGCGAGTAGCTCAATTGGCAGAGTATCGGTCTCCAAAACCGAGGGTTGGGGGTTCGAGGCCCTCCTCGCCTGCCAAATAATGCCACCCGGCTATGCCGGGTGGCTTTACACGTTTCGAGGTTTCCTCGACGGTAGATTCCAGAGGCTATGGAAGTTCAAGACAGAATAAAGGTCGCTGCGGCGCTGATGTTGATGGTGCTGGGGGTGGTCGGATACTACGTGCTCGCTTCGAGCGGCTCTTTTGTCCGGGTGTTGTCGGTGCTTGTCGGCTTGGTTGCTGCTGGCGGTGTGGTGCTGACGAGTACGCCGGGGAAGGGTTTTGTTGAATTTGCCAAGGAGTCGGTGGCGGAGGCCAAGAAGGTGGTGTGGCCAGCCCGCAAGGAAACCGTGCAACTGACCATGGTGGTATTTGGTTTTGTTGTCGTGCTGGCGCTATTCATGTGGTTGGTGGATGGCACGATTACTTGGTTGTTCTACGATCTTTTGCTCGGGCGGAGTAAATAATGGCTAAGCGTTGGTATGTGGTTCATGCCTACTCCGGTTTCGAGAAGAGCGTGCAGCGTGCGCTGAAAGAGCGCATTGATCGTTCGGATATGGCTGATATGTTTGGCCAGATCCTCGTTCCGGTTGAAGAGGTGATGGAGATTCGTTCTGGTCGCAAGAGTGTGGCTGAACGCAAATTCTTCCCGGGTTATGTGCTCGTCGAAATGGAAATGACGGACGAGTCGTGGCACTTGGTTAAGAGTACACCCAAAGTGACTGGTTTTGTCGGTGGGTCGGGAATGAAGCCGACACCCATCAGTCAGAAGGAGGTGGACTCCCTGATGCAGCAGATGCAGGAAGGGGTCGAGAAGCCCAAGCCCAAGGTACTGTTCGAGATTGGTCAGCTCGTGCGTGTGGCTGAAGGGCCGTTCACCGACTTTAACGGTACGGTCGAGCACGTCGATTACGACAAGAATAAATTGCGTGTTTCTGTTCTGATCTTTGGTCGCCCGACTCCGGTCGAGCTTGATTTTGGTCAGGTCGAAAAGGCATAAGGTTTTCGCTGCGCGAGCAGCGTTTTGTAACGGGGAGCGGCGGCGTTATATCGCTGTTGCGTTAAACCCATTTAAGGAGCTTCATCGTGGCTAAGAAAATTATAGGCTACATCAAACTGCAGGTGCCTGCAGGTAAGGCTAACCCCTCGCCACCGATCGGTCCGGCGCTGGGTCAGCGTGGTTTGAATATCATGGAGTTCTGCAAGGCGTTCAACGCGCAGACTCAAGGCCTGGAGCCAGGTTTGCCGATTCCGGTGGTCATCACCGCGTTCGCCGACAAGAGCTTCACCTTCATCATGAAGACGCCGCCGGCGACCGTCCTGATCAAGAAGGCGGCTGGCGTGCAAAAGGGTAGCCCGAAGCCACATACCGACAAGGTAGGCAAGCTGACTCGTGCCCAGCTCGAAGAAATTGCCAAGACCAAGCAGCCTGATTTGACCGCTGCCGACATGGATGCTGCAGTTCGTACGATCGCGGGTTCTGCACGCAGCATGGGTATCGAAACGGAGGGCGTGTAAATGGCTAAGGTTTCCAAGCGTCTCCAAGCGCTGAAGGCAAAGGTTGACCGTAACAAGCTGTACCCGATCGAAGAGGCGCTGGATCTGGTCAAGGGTGCGGCTACTGCCAAGTTTGACGAGTCCATCGACGTTGCAGTCAATCTCGGCGTTGATGCGCGTAAGTCTGACCAGGTTGTTCGTGGTTCGGTTGTGCTGCCGCGTGGCACCGGTAAGTCGGTTCGCGTTGCCGTGTTCTCGCAAGGTGCTGCTGCTGAGGCGGCCAAGGCTGCGGGTGCCGAGATCGTCGGTTTCGAAGATCTGGCAGAGCAGATCAAGGGTGGCATGATGGATTTCGATATCGTGATCGCCAGCCCCGATGCAATGCGTATCGTTGGCCAGCTCGGTCAGATTCTTGGTCCGCGTGGCCTGATGCCGAACCCCAAGGTTGGCACCGTTACGCCGAACGTTGCCGAGGCAGTCAAGAATGCCAAGGCCGGTCAGGTTCAATACCGTACCGATAAGGGCGGCATCATTCAGTGCACCATCGGCCGAGCATCGTTCGAGCCGGCTGCGCTGCGTGAAAACCTGGGTGCGCTGATCGAGGCCCTGCAAAAGGCCAAGCCGGCAAGCTCCAAGGGCATTTACCTGCGCAAGGTTGCAGTATCCAGCACCATGGGTGTCGGTGTCCGTGTGGACACCGCTACGCTCGCGGGCTGATTGAGTTGTATCCGGCGATGTGGCTGATGCCGCATCGCCCTTTTGACTTTGGGCTGTCGCGTCTGGCGGCAGATTGTCAAAGACCGTAGGTGCCTTTCGGGGCTTAATCTGGCTTTTTGGCCGCCTACGCAGACGGTGCACCCGAATGCAGGTTTCAGATTTTTCACGTCGCAAGGCGTGGAGCCAATCGAAGTATCTCCTGAGTCAGGTCGCCGTATCTAGAGCGCGGAATGGTGGCGTTGTTCATCCTTCCGATTCGTTAACTGTAGGAGGTAGACCTTGAGTCTCAATCTTGAAGATAAAAAGGCGGTCGTAGCTGAGGTATCGGCGCAAGTTGCCGGTGCCCAGACTATCGTGATCGCTGAATATCGGGGCATTGAGGTTGCAAGCATGACCAAGCTGCGCGCAAAGGCGCGTGAGCAGGGCGTGTACCTGCGCGTTCTCAAGAACACGCTGGCGCGTCGCGCAGTTGCAGATACCCCGTTCGCCGGTCTGGCTGACCAAATGGTTGGCCCGCTGGTCTACGGTATTTCTGTTGATGCCGTCGCTGCAGCCAAGGTGTTGCATGATTTTTCCAAGGCCGATGACAAGATCGTCGTCAAGGCAGGCTCTTTCGACGGCAAGGTAATGAACGCCGCTGAAGTTGCTGCCCTGGCGTCGATCCCGAGCCGTGACGAGCTGCTATCCAAGCTGCTGTTCGTTATGCAGGCTCCGGTGTCCGGTTTTGCACGCGCGATGGCTGCCCTGGCCGAAAAGAAACAGGCCGAAGCCGCGTAAGCGTTTATCTTACAAAGAAACAAGTTTCAGGAGTTTTAACAAATGGCAATTACCAAAGACGATATCCTCGAAGCCGTTGGCGCGATGTCCGTTCTCGAACTGAACGACCTGGTTAAGGCGTTCGAAGAGAAGTTCGGCGTTTCCGCTGCTGCTGTTGCTGTTGCTGGCCCCGCTGGCGCCGCTGCACCGGCTGCTGAAGAAAAGACCGAGTTCGACGTGGTCCTGACTGCCGCTGGCGACAACAAGGTTGGCGTGATCAAGGTTGTTCGCGCAGTGACCGGCCTGGGCCTGAAGGAAGCCAAGGACCTCGTTGACGGCGCTCCGAAGGCCGTTAAGGAAGGCGCTAACAAGGCTGATGCTGAATCGATCAAGAAGCAGCTGGAAGAAGCCGGCGCCAAGGTCGAAATCAAGTAATCACGCTTTGCGTAGATTGGGCTGGTGCTACGGCACCGGCCTGATTTCGTTTGTAGAAAACAAAAACAAGCGGCAAGCAATTCCTTAAAAAGCAATAACTTATCTGTAGGTCGCTACTTTTTGTGTTCTAGCGCACCCAACTCGACGGAGTTACCTAATGAGCTATTCGTTCACCGAGAAAAAACGCATTCGTAAGAGTTTCGCGAAGCGGGAAACCGTGCTGGGGGTGCCATACCTCCTGGCCACCCAGATTGAGTCTTACGCACAATTCTTACAGGCAGGCGCTGCGGTCGAAAATCGTAAGACCGTGGGCCTGCAAGCTGCGTTTCAGTCGGTCTTTCCGATCACGAGCCACTCCGGTAACGCAAAGCTTGATTTTGTCCACTACCTGATGGGCGATCCGGTATTCGATGAGCCGGAGTGTCAGCAACGCGGTATTACCTTTGCTGCACCGCTGCGTGCCCGTGTCCGCCTGACCATCATGGACCGCGAAACGCAGAAGGTGAAAGAGGTTAAGGAGCAGGAAGTCTACATGGGTGAGATCCCGTTGATGACTGCTACCGGTTCTTTCATCATCAACGGTACCGAGCGCGTTATCGTTTCGCAGTTGCACCGTTCGCCGGGCGTGTTCTTCGAGCACGACCGTGGCAAGACGCACTCGTCGGGCAAGCTGCTGTTTTCTGCTCGTATCATTCCTTACCGTGGTTCCTGGCTCGACTTCGAATTCGACCCCAAGGATTACCTGTACTTCCGTATCGACCGCCGTCGCAAGATGCCGGTCACGATCCTGCTGAAGTCCCTAGGCTATACACCTGAGCAGATCCTCGCCGAGTTCTTCCAGTTCGATACCTTCTACTTCGGTAATGGGGTTGAAATGGAACTGGTGTCCGAGCGTCTGAAGGGCGAAATCGCCAAGTTCGACATCATCGCCGCAGATGGCAAGGTGCTGGCACAAAAAGACAAGCGCGTCACCGCGAAGCATATCCGTGACATCCAGGCTGCAGGCCTGACGCGCGTTGGCGTGCCACATGACTTCCTGGTTGGCCGCGTGCTGGCGAATAATATCGTCAATGAAAGCACCGGCGAGATCGTCGCTCGAGCGAACGAGGAGATCACTGAAGAGCTGCTGGTCAAGCTCGACAAGGCTGGTGTCAAGCAGGTTCAGGTCATCTACACCAATGATCTCGATGTAGGTGCCTACATCTCCAACACCCTGCGTACCGACGACACCGTCGACCAGAGTCAGGCGCGTATCGCGATCTACCGCATGATGCGTCCTGGCGAGCCGCCGACCGAAGATGCTGTTCAGGCGCTGTTCCAGGGCTTGTTCTTCTCGGAGGACCGTTACGATCTGTCGGCGGTCGGCCGCATGAAGTTCAACCGCCGCATCAGCCGCGACGAGCTGCTCGGCTCGGGCACGCTGGCCAACGAAGACATCGTTGCTGTGATCAAGCTGCTGGTCGAGTTGCGCAATGGCCGAGGCGAGATCGATGACATCGACCACCTGGGTAACCGTCGTGTCCGTTCCGTGGGCGAGTTGGCGGAGAACCAGTTCCGCGCTGGCCTCGTTCGTGTCGAGCGCGCTGTCAAGGAACGCTTGAGCCAGGCCGAGTCGGACAACCTGATGCCGCATGACCTGATCAATGCCAAGCCAGTTTCGGCTGCAATCAAGGAGTTCTTCGGCTCCAGCCAGTTGTCGCAGTTCATGGACCAGACCAACCCGCTGTCGGAAATCACGCACAAGCGTCGTGTCTCGGCACTTGGCCCGGGCGGTCTGACGCGCGAACGCGCAGGCTTCGAAGTGCGCGACGTGCACCCGACCCACTACGGCCGTGTATGCCCGATTGAAACGCCGGAAGGCCCGAACATCGGTCTGATCAACTCGCTGGCGATCTATGCGCGCACCAATGAGTACGGCTTCCTCGAGACGCCGTACCGCAAGGTGGTTGATTCCAAGGTGACCGACCAGATCGAGTACCTGTCCGCGATTGAAGAGGGCCGCTATGTCGTGGCTCAGGCAAACGCGACGCTCGATACCGATGGCACGCTGATCGATGAGTTGGTGACTTGCCGTCACCGTGGCGAAACCACGGTGTCGACGCCGGATCGCATTCAGTACATGGACATCGCGCCGTCGCAGATCGTGTCGGTTGCTGCGTCGCTGATTCCGTTCCTGGAGCACGACGATGCGAACCGTGCCTTGATGGGCGCCAACATGCAACGTCAGGCCGTACCTTGTCTGCGGGCGGAAAAGCCGTTCGTCGGCACGGGCATCGAACGCACATGTGCGGTTGACTCGGGTACTGCGGTGAAGGCGCTGCGTGGCGGTCTGGTCGATTATGTCGATGCCAACCGCGTGGTGATCCGCGTGAACGACGATGAGACCAGTGCGGGTGAAGTCGGTGTGGACATCTACAACCTGACCAAGTACACGCGTTCCAACCAGAACACCAACATCAACCAGCGTCCGATCGTCAAGGTCGGTGACCGTCTGGCCAAGGCTGACGTGATTGCCGACGGTGCATCGACCGACCTCGGTGAACTCGCGCTGGGCCAGAACATGCTGGTGGCGTTCATGCCGTGGAACGGCTACAACTTCGAGGATTCGATCCTGATCTCCGAGCGTGTCGTGGCAGAAGACCGCTATACCTCGATCCATATCGAAGAGTTGAACGTTGTTGCACGTGATACCAAGCTCGGACCTGAAGAAATCACGCGTGACATCTCGAATCTGAGCGAGCGCATGCTGTCGCGCCTAGATGAATCCGGCATCGTCTACATCGGTGCGGAAGTCGAGGCCGGTGATGTGCTGGTCGGCAAGGTAACGCCTAAGGGTGAAACCCAACTGACGCCGGAAGAGAAGCTGCTGCGCGCGATCTTCGGTGAGAAGGCATCCGACGTGAAGGATACTTCGCTGCGCGTGCCGACGGGCATGAGCGGCACAGTCATCGACGTGCAGGTATTCACCCGCGAAGGTATCGAGCGCGATGCGCGTGCCCAGCAGATCATCGACGACCACCTGAAGCGTTACAAGAAGGACTTGGCTGACCAGTTGCGTATCGTCGAGAACGATGCATTCGACCGTATCGCCAAGACCATCATTGGTAAGGTCGTCAATGGTGGCCCGAAGCGCATCACCAAGGGTACCGAGCTGACTCGCGACTACCTGGACTCGATCCCGCGTCATGACTGGTTCGACATTCGCCTGTCGGATGACGAAGGTGCTCGCCAGCTCGAGTTGGCCAAGGCCAGCCTTGAGCAGCTGCGTCTCGACTTCGACGCACGCTTCGAAGAGAAGCGCAAGAAGCTGACCCAAGGCGACGAGTTGCCGCCGGGTGTGCAGAAGATGGTCAAGGTCTACGTGGCCGTGAAGCGCCGCCTGCAGCCTGGCGACAAGATGGCAGGTCGTCACGGTAACAAGGGTGTGGTATCGCGCATCGTACCGATCGAAGACATGCCTTACATGGCCAACGGCACACAGATGGATATCGTGTTGAACCCGCTGGGCGTACCGTCGCGTATGAATATCGGTCAGATTCTCGAGGTGCATCTGGGTTGGGCTGCCAAGGGTCTTGGCAACAAGATCAATGCCATGCTCAAGGACCAGCGCGGCCTGCAGATCAAGGAAATGCGCGACTTCCTGGACAAGGTGTACAACAGCTCGGGCCAGAAGGAAGACGTTGCTTCGTTTACCGACGAGGAAGTGATCGAACTCGCCCGCAACCTGTCCAAGGGTGTGCCGTTCGCCACGCCGGTATTCGACGGTGCGAAGGAAGAGGAAATCAAGACCATGCTGCGGTTGGCTGATCTGCCTGAATCGGGTCAGATCACCCTGCACGATGGTCGCTCCGGCGAGGCATTCGACCGCAAGGTAACTGTCGGTTACATGCACGTGCTCAAGCTGCACCACTTGGTCGATGACAAGATGCACGCGCGCTCCACCGGCCCATACTCGCTCGTGACCCAGCAACCGCTCGGCGGTAAGGCACAGTTCGGTGGCCAGCGCTTCGGTGAAATGGAAGTGTGGGCACTGGAAGCGTATGGCGCGTCCTACACGCTGCAGGAAATGCTGACCGTGAAGTCCGATGACGTGACTGGCCGTACCAAGGTCTACGAGAACATCGTCAAGGGCGAGCACAAGATCGACGCTGGCATGCCGGAATCCTTCAACGTATTGGTGAAGGAAATCCGCTCGCTGGGTATCGACATCGATCTCGAGCGCTACTAAGACCAAGGAACACGGGTGGCGCCAGCGCCACCCCCAAGAAATTCTCAGGAGTAACTGATGAAAGCATTGCTCGATCTGTTCAAGCAGGTGACGCAGGAAGAAGAATTCGATGCCATCCGTATCGGCATCGCGTCGCCGGAGAAAATCCGTTCCTGGTCGTTTGGCGAAGTCAAGAAACCAGAAACGATCAACTATCGTACCTTCAAGCCTGAGCGCGATGGCCTGTTCTGCGCGCGTATCTTCGGGCCGATCAAGGATTACGAGTGCCTGTGCGGCAAGTACAAGCGCCTCAAGCATCGTGGCGTGATCTGCGAGAAGTGTGGCGTCGAAGTCACCCTGTCCAAGGTGCGCCGCGAGCGCATGGGCCACATCGAACTGGCCTCGCCGACCGCTCACATCTGGTTCCTCAAGTCGCTGCCGTCGCGTCTGGGCATGGTGCTCGACATGACATTGCGCGACATCGAACGCGTGTTGTACTTCGAAGCCTATGTCGTGACCGATCCAGGTATCACGCCGCTGCAACGTGCGCAGCTGCTGACCGAAGACGATTACCTGAACAAGCTCGAAGAGTATGGCGACGAATTCTCTGCCAGCATGGGGGCTGAAGGTGTGCGCGATCTGCTGCGTACGCTGGACCTCATCGGCGAAATGGAACGTCTCAAGCACGAACTCGAAAATACCGGTTCGGATGCCAAGATCAAGAAGATCGCCAAGCGTCTGAAGGTATTGGAGGCCTTCCACAAGTCCGGCATCAAGCCCGACTGGATGATCATGGAAGTGCTGCCGGTACTGCCGCCAGAACTGCGTCCGCTCGTTCCGCTGGATGGTGGCCGTTTTGCCACGTCCGACCTGAATGACCTGTACCGTCGCGTCATCAACCGCAACAACCGCCTCAAGCGCCTGTTGGAGCTGAAGGCGCCTGAAATCATCGTGCGCAACGAAAAGCGCATGTTGCAGGAAGCCGTTGATTCGCTGCTCGACAACGGCCGTCGCGGCAAGGCGATGACCGGTGCCAACAAGCGCCCGCTGAAGTCGCTGGCGGACATGATCAAGGGTAAGGGCGGTCGTTTCCGTCAGAACCTGCTGGGTAAGCGTGTCGACTATTCCGGCCGTTCCGTGATCGTGGTTGGCCCGACGCTGCGTCTGCACCAGTGCGGCCTGCCCAAGAAGATGGCACTCGAGTTGTTCAAGCCCTTCATCTTCCACAAGCTGGAAGTGCTTGGCCTAGCAACGACGATCAAGGCTGCGAAGCGCCTGGTCGAACAGGAAGTGCCGGAAGTCTGGGACATCCTCGAAGAAGTCATTCGCGAACACCCGGTCATGCTGAACCGCGCGCCGACGCTGCACCGCCTGGGTATTCAGGCATTCGAGCCGGTACTGATCGAAGGCAAGGCCATCCAGCTGCATCCGCTCGTGTGCGCGGCGTTCAACGCCGACTTCGACGGTGACCAGATGGCTGTTCACGTCCCGCTGTCGCTCGAAGCACAGATGGAAGCCCGCACGCTGATGCTGGCCTCCAACAACGTGTTGTCGCCTGCCAACGGCGAGCCGATCATCGTGCCGTCGCAGGATATCGTACTGGGGCTGTACTACATGACGCGCGAACGCATCAATGCGATCGGCGAAGGTATGCGTTTCTCCGACGTCGGCGAAGTGTTCCGCGCCTACGAGACGCGTCAGGTTCACCTGTCGACCAAGATCACCGTGCGCCTGAAGGAATATGATCCGATCGGCAACGGCGAATTTGCCGAGAAGCTGGTTCGCCACGAAACGACCGTCGGCCGCGCGCTGCTGTCCGAGATCCTGCCGAAGGGCCTGCCCTTCAGCTTCATCAACAAATCGTTGAAGAAGAAGGAAATCTCGAAGCTGATCAACGCCTCGTTCCGTCGTTGCGGCCTGCGCGATACCGTCATCTTCGCCGACCAGCTGATGTACACCGGTTTCAGCTATGCGACCCGTGGTGGTATCTCGATTTGCGTCGACGACATGCAGGTTCCGTCCGTCAAGCACGACATCATCGGTGCGGCGGAGAAGGAAGTTAAGGAAATCGAAATGCAGTACACCTCGGGTCTCGTCACCCAGGGTGAGCGTTACAACAAGGTAGTTGACATCTGGGGTCGCGCAGGCGACCAGGTTGCCAAGGCGATGATGGAGCAGCTCGCCAAGGAGCCGGTTGTCGATCGCGAAGGCAAAACGGTGCAGCAAGAGTCGTTCAACGCCATCTACATGATGGCTGACTCCGGCGCGCGGGGTTCCGCGGCGCAGATTCGTCAGCTGGCCGGTATGCGTGGCCTGATGGCGAAGCCGGATGGCTCGATTATCGAAACGCCGATTACCGCGAACTTCCGCGAAGGTCTGAATGTACTCCAGTACTTTATCTCGACGCACGGTGCGCGTAAGGGTCTGGCGGATACGGCACTGAAGACTGCGAACTCCGGTTACCTGACGCGTCGTCTCGTCGACGTGACCCAGGATCTGGTGGTGACCGGTGAAGACTGCGGCACCCGTAATGGCGTGGCGCTCAAGGCTGTACTGCAGGGCGGTGAAGTGATCGAGGCGTTGCGTGACCGCATTCTGGGTCGTACCGCTGCCAACGACATCATCAATCCTGACACCGATGAAACCATGTTCGAGGCCGGTACCTTGCTGACCGAGGCGGTTGTCGAGCAGATCGAAGCGGCTGGTATCGATGAAGTCAAGGTACGCACGCCGTTGACGTGCGAAACCCGTTACGGCCTGTGCGCAACCTGCTACGGCCGCGATCTGGGTCGCGGCAAGCTGGTGAACGTCGGCGAAGCCGTGGGTGTGATCGCTGCACAGTCGATCGGTGAGCCGGGTACCCAGCTGACCATGCGTACCTTCCACATCGGTGGTGCGGCGTCGCGTGCAGCGGTGGCAAGCCAGATCGAGACCAAGTCGAACGGTGTGGTGCGTTTCTCCAGCCAGATGCGTTATGTCACCAACGTGAAGGGTGAGCAGATTGCCATTGCACGTTCCGGTGAAATCGTGATTACCGACGACAATGGCCGTGAGCGCGAGCGTCACAAGGTACCATACGGCGCCACGCTGCTTTCCGTTGACGGTACGCAGGTGAAGGCCGGTCAGGTGCTGGCGACCTGGGACCCACACACTCGTCCGATCATTACCGAGTACGCTGGCCGCATCAAGTTCGAGAACGTCGAGGAAGGTGCGACCGTTGCGAAGCAGATCGACGAGGTAACGGGCCTGTCGACCTTGGTGGTCATCGACCCGAAACGGCGCGCCGGTGCTCAACTGAAGGGGTTGCGTCCGCAGGTCAAGTTGCTCGACGGCAGCGGCCAGGAAGTGAAGATCGTCGGCACCGATACGCCTGTCAATATCACCTTCCAGATCGGTTGTATCATTACCGTGAAGGATGGTCAGGATGTTGGTGTGGGTGAAGTGCTGGCCCGTATTCCTCAGGAATCGTCGAAGACACGCGACATTACCGGTGGTCTGCCGCGCGTGGCTGAGCTGTTTGAAGCCCGTTCGCCGAAGGATGCCGGCATGCTGGCTGAAATCACCGGCACGGTATCGTTCGGTAAGGACACCAAGGGCAAGCAGCGCTTGGTCATTACCGATGTCGACGGTGTAGCTCACGAGAACCTGATTCCCAAGGAAAAGCACGTACTGGTGCATGACGGCCAGGTGCTGAACCGTGGTGAAACGATCGTGGACGGCCCGGTAGATCCGCACGACATTCTGCGCCTGCAGGGTATCGAGGCCTTGGCTCGCTACATCGTCGAAGAGGTGCAGGAAGTCTATCGACTGCAGGGCGTGAAGATTAACGACAAGCACATCGAGGTGATCGTGCGCCAGATGCTGCGTCGTGTATCCATAAATGACGCTGGCGATACCAAGTTCATCCCGGGTGAGCAGGTGGAACGCGCCGAGGTGCTCGAGGTCAATGACCAGATGGCGGCGGAAGGCAAGTTGCCGGCGCAGTACGACAACGTACTGCTTGGTATTACCAAGGCATCGCTGTCGACGGATTCCTTCATCTCCGCTGCGTCGTTCCAGGAAACGACTCGCGTCCTGACCGAAGCCGCAATCATGGGCAAGAAGGACGATCTGCGTGGCCTGAAGGAAAACGTCATCGTTGGTCGCCTGATTCCTGCCGGTACCGGTCTGGCTTACCATTCGAGCCGTCGCAAGCGTACGCGTGGCGAAGATCAGGCTGGTCGTGTGGAGCTGCAGGAAGCGGCCGCTAGCGAAGTTCACGAATAAACCACAATAGCGTCGCAGCCAGTAAGTCCGGATCGGGAGCCTCGAAGGGTTCCCGATCCGTTGTCTTTGAAAGGCCAGGATTTGACAGGGCCTTGAAAAATCACATAGAATCTTGGGTCCTTTCGTCTAGAGTGGCGGCAATGTTTGTCGCCTCGTTTTTTTAGGAAGAAGCAATGCCAACCATTAACCAACTTGTTCGTAAGGGTCGCCAAAGCGCGCCTGCGAAGAGCAAGGTTCCCGCGCTGGAAGCTTGCCCGCAGAAGCGTGGTGTATGTACCCGTGTCTACACCACCACCCCAAAGAAGCCAAACTCGGCTCTGCGTAAGGTGTGTAAGGTTCGCCTGACCAACGGTTTCGAAGTGATTTCGTATATCGGCGGTGAAGGTCACAACCTGCAGGAGCACTCGGTCGTGCTGATTCGCGGTGGTCGTGTGAAGGACTTGCCTGGTGTTCGTTACCACACCGTGCGCGGTAGTCTGGACACTGCTGGCGTGAAAGATCGTAAGCAGAGTCGTTCCAAGTACGGTACCAAACGCCCGAAGGCCTAAGGTTCCGTGTCAGGCGGCAAGGCCTATGTTGCGCTGCCGTCTAGTAAGCGGCTGGCCAGGTGGTCGGTCGGGAGTGGCGTGTCACTCAGCTGAATAGATTTGAAGAGGTTAAAAATGCCAAGACGTAGAGAAGTACCCAAACGCGAAGTCCTGCCTGATCCTAAGTTCGGTAATGTGGATCTGGCAAAATTCATGAACGTGGTGATGCTGGACGGCAAGAAGTCCGTTGCTGAAAACATCGTTTACGGCGCGCTCGAGCAGATCGAGAAGAAGTCCAGCAAAGATCCGCTGGCTGTCTTCAATCAGGCGATGAGCAATGTAAAGCCTGTGGTTGAGGTCAAGAGTCGTCGTGTCGGTGGTGCGAACTACCAGGTTCCGGTTGAGGTGCGTCCTGCACGTCGTATGGCATTGGCTATGCGTTGGTTGCGTGAAGCGGCTCGTAAGCGCGGCGAAAAGTCCATGGCATTGCGACTTGCCGGCGAGCTGCTGGATGCCTCCGAGGGGCGTGGTGGCGCGATGAAGAAGCGCGACGAAGTGCACCGCATGGCGGAAGCGAACAAGGCGTTCTCGCACTATCGCTTCTAAATCGTTCTTTGAACATTGCTTAAAAGGTTTTAGCTGTGGCACGTAAAACACCTATCGAGCGCTACCGTAATATCGGTATTAGTGCTCACATCGACGCCGGTAAGACGACTACCACCGAGCGTATCCTGTTCTACACCGGTGTGAACCACAAGATCGGTGAAGTGCATGACGGCGCCGCCACCATGGACTGGATGGAGCAGGAGCAGGAGCGTGGTATTACCATTACCTCCGCTGCAACGACCACGTTCTGGAGCGGTATGGCGCGCCAGTTCCCTGAGCATCGTATCAATATTATTGATACCCCGGGGCACGTTGACTTCACCATCGAGGTGGAGCGTTCCATGCGTGTTCTGGATGGCGCCTGCATGGTTTACTGTGCAGTGGGTGGTGTACAGCCACAGTCTGAAACCGTATGGCGTCAGGCGAACAAGTACAAGGTGCCCCGTCTCGCCTTCGTCAACAAGATGGACCGTCAGGGTGCCAACTTCTTCCGCGTGGTCGAGCAGATGCGTACCCGCCTGAAGGCAAATCCTGTGCCGGTGGCCATTCCTATCGGGGCTGAAGACACCTTTACTGGTGTTGTGGACCTGATCAAGATGAAGGCCATCATTTGGGATGAAGCCTCCCAAGGTATGAAGTTCGAATACGTTGACATCCCTGCCGAGCTGCAGGGCGTGGCAGATGAATGGCGCGAAAAGATGGTTGAAGCTGCCGCAGAGGCAAGCGAAGACCTAATGAACGAATACCTGGAAAACGGCTCGCTGTCCGAAGAGCAGGTCATCGAGGCGCTGCGTCAGCGTACCTTGGCTTGCGAAATCCAGCCGATGCTGTGTGGCACCGCGTTCAAGAACAAGGGTGTACAGCTGATGCTGGATACCGTTATTCAGCTGCTGCCGTCGCCGGTCGATATTCCTCCGGTCAAGGGTACCAAGGAAAATGGCGAGGAAGATAGCCGTGAGGCGTCTGATGAAGCGCCATTCTCCGCGCTGGCGTTCAAGCTGATGAACGACCCCTATGTCGGTCAGTTGACCTTCTTCCGCGTCTATTCGGGTGTGGTTAAGCAGGGTGACTCGGTGATGAACTCCGTCAAGGACAAGAAGGAGCGTATCGGCCGTATCGTTCAGATGCATGCGAACAACCGCGAGGAAATCGAAGAGGTTCGCGCGGGTGACATCGCAGCAGCGATTGGTCTGAAGGAAGTGACTACCGGTGAAACCTTGTGTGCCATCGATAGCGTCATCGTCCTTGAGCGCATGGAGTTCCCGGATCCGGTAATTCACGTTGCGGTTGAACCCAAGACCAAGGCCGACCAAGAGAAGATGGGTGTTGCCCTGAATCGCTTGGCCAAGGAAGATCCGTCGTTCCGCGTGCGTACCGACGAAGAATCGGGTCAGACGATTATTTCCGGCATGGGTGAATTGCACCTGGAAATTATTGTCGATCGCATGAAGCGCGAGTTTGGTGTCGAGGCTAACGTCGGCGCGCCACAGGTTGCTTACCGTGAAACGATCACCAAGGTCGCCGAGGATATCGAAGGTAAGCACGCCAAGCAGTCGGGTGGTAAGGGTCAGTACGGCCACTGCGTGATTACCGTTGAGCCGGCGGGTGAAGGTAAGGGCTACTCGTTCGTCGACGAAATCAAGGGCGGCACGATTCCCCGTGAATTCATTCCGTCTGTCGATAAGGGTATTCAGAACACGCTCAAGGCGGGTGTGTTGGCTGGCTTCCCTGTTGTGGATGTCAAGGTACGTCTGACCTTCGGTTCCTACCATGACGTCGACTCGTCGCAGATCGCGTTTGAACTGGCCGGTTCGCTGGCGTTCAAGGAGGCGATGCGCCGTGCGGGTCCGGTGATTCTTGAGCCGATGATGGCTGTTGAAATCGAAACGCCGGAAGAGTACATGGGTGACATCATGGGCGACATCTCTTCCCGTCGCGGCATGTTGCAGGGTATGGATGACAATCCTGCCGGCGGTAAGATGATCAAGGCGGAAGTTCCGCTGGCAGAAATGTTCGGCTACTCGACCACGCTGCGTTCGATGTCTCAGGGTCGCGCTACGTACTCGATGGAGTTCAAGCATTACTCCGAGGCTCCGCGCAACGTCGCTGAAGCCGTAATGAACAGCAAGAAATAACCAAATTTAGGAAGGATTGAAAAATGGCAAAGGAAAAGTTCGAGCGGACAAAACCGCACGTAAACGTCGGCACCATCGGTCACGTTGACCATGGCAAGACCACGCTGACTGCAGCGATCACCACCATTCTGTCGAAGAAATTCGGTGGCGAAGCCAAGGGTTACGACCAGATCGACAGCGCGCCGGAAGAAAAGGCTCGCGGCATCACCATCAATACCGCGCACGTTGAATACGAAACCGAAAAGCGTCACTACGCCCACGTAGATTGCCCGGGTCACGCTGACTACGTTAAGAACATGATTACCGGTGCCGCCCAGATGGACGGTGCGATCCTGGTTTGTTCCGCTGCTGACGGCCCGATGCCGCAAACGCGTGAACACATCCTGCTGGCTCGTCAGGTAGGTGTGCCGTACATCATCGTCTTCCTGAACAAGTGCGACATGGTCGACGACGAAGAGTTGCTCGAACTGGTCGAAATGGAAGTGCGTGAACTGCTCTCCAAGTACGACTTCCCGGGCGACGACCTGCCGCTGATCAAGGGCTCCGCCCTGAAGGCGCTGGAGGGCGACCAGAGCGACATCGGCGAACCGGCGATCTTCCGCCTGGCCGACGCGCTGGACAGCTACATCCCTGAGCCGGAGCGTGCCGTTGACGGCGCCTTCCTGATGCCCGTGGAAGATGTATTCTCCATCTCCGGTCGCGGCACCGTCGTGACTGGTCGTATCGAGCGTGGCATCGTCAAGGTAGGTGAAGAAGTCGAAATCGTCGGTATCAAGGCGACCGTCAAGACTACTTGCACCGGCGTTGAAATGTTCCGCAAGCTGCTCGACCAAGGTCAGGCAGGCGACAACGTGGGCGTGCTGCTGCGCGGCACCAAGCGTGAAGACGTCGAGCGTGGCCAGGTTCTGGCCAAGCCGGGTTCGATCACCCCGCACACCAAGTTCCAGGCAGAGGTCTACATCCTGTCCAAGGAAGAGGGCGGCCGTCATACCCCGTTCTTCAACGGCTATCGTCCGCAGTTCTACTTCCGTACTACGGACGTGACCGGCTCGATCGATCTGCCGGCAGGTACCGAAATGGTAATGCCAGGCGACAACATCGCCATGACTGTAGCCCTGATCGCGCCGATCGCGATGGAGCAAGGTCTGCGCTTCGCGATCCGCGAAGGTGGCCGCACCGTCGGTGCCGGTGTCGTAGCTAAGGTTATCGAGTAATATTGAAGTTTGGCGCGGCGTTTCTGACGCCGCGCCATGACTTGTTCTTTAAATTGTTCTTTAAGGAAGTTTCATGCAAAGCCAACGCATCCGTATCCGCCTGAAGGCATTCGACTACAATCTGATCGACCGTTCGGCGGCCGAGATCGTGGAAACTGCAAAGCGCACTGGCGCTGTAGTCAAGGGCCCGGTTCCTCTGCCCACTCGTATTCAACGTTTCGATATTCTCCGTTCGCCGCACGTTAACAAGACTTCTCGTGATCAGCTCGAGATTCGTACCCACTTGCGCTTGATGGATATCATCGATCCGACGGACAAAACCGTTGATGCCCTGATGAAGCTGGATCTGCCTGCAGGGGTTGACGTAGAAATCAAGTTGCAGTAACTTGATTTTCTGTTAGAATAGCGGGCTCGCTGTGGCGAGCCCGTTTTTATTTCGCCGATCAATCGTAATCGGCCCTTAAAATAGGAAATAATCATGAGTTTAGGTCTTGTAGGTCGCAAGATTGGCATGACTCGCGTGTTTGCAGAGGATGGTGCTGCCATCCCCGTGACCGTGCTGGATATGTCCAATAACCGCGTCGCCCAAGTCAAAACCGATGACGCTGATGGTTATACCGGTGTTCAGGTATCCTTCGGTTCCCGTAAAGCCAGTCGTGTCAATAAGGCGCAGGCTGGGCATTTTGCAAAAGCTGGCATTGAGGCTGGTCGTGGTCTGCGTGAATTCCGTGTGACTGCTGATCAATTGGCTTCCCTGCAGCCGGGTGCGGTTTTGTCTGTTGAGGTGTTTCAGGCTGGGCAGTTGGTGGATGTGACCGGTACCTCCCAAGGTAAAGGTTTCTCTGGCGCAATCAAGCGTCACAACTTCAGTTCTCAGCGTGCGTCGCACGGTAACTCTGTATCGCACAATGCTCCTGGTTCCATTGGTATGGCTCAGGACCCGGGTCGTGTATTCCCGGGTAAGCGCATGGCTGGCCAGTACGGTAACGTTAAGCGCACCGTTCAAAGCCTTGAGGTCGTGCGCATTGATGTTGAGCGTCAGTTGCTGCTCGTTAAAGGTGCCGTTCCGGGTGCCAAGGGTGGCGATGTGGTCGTTCGTCCGAGCGTGAAGGCAGGTGCATGATGGAACTGAAGGTCATTAACGAACAAGGTCAGGCTGTTTCCAGTCTGGCTGTTTCTGATGTGCTGTTCGCTCGCGACTATAACGAGGCGTTGGTGCATCAGGTTGTTGTCGCATATCAGGCAAATGCCCGTAGCGCCAACCGTGCGCAAAAAGGCCGTAGCGAAGTCGTTAAGTCGACTCGCAAGCCGTGGCGTCAAAAGGGTACTGGCCGTGCGCGTGCAGGTATGGCGTCGAGCCCGCTGTGGCGCGGCGGTGGCAAGATTTTCCCGAACTCTCCTGAGGAAAATTTCAGCCACAAGGTTAATCGCAAGATGTACCGTGCTGGCGTCGCTGCGATCTATTCGCAATTGGCCCGCGAAGGTCGTCTGCAGGTAATCGATTCGTTGAGTATTGATTCCCCCAAAACCAAGCAGTTCGCAGCAAAGCTGAAGGCTCTGGGTTTTGAGCAGGTGCTGATCATTACCGATACGGTTGATGAAAATCTCTATCTGTCGTCTCGCAATCTTCCGCACGTTTATGTTGTTGAGCCGTCTCAGGTGGATCCGGTCAGCCTCGTTTACTTCAAGAACGTGGTGGTAACCCGTGAGGCGGTCAAGCAAATCGAGGAGATGTACGCATGAGCGCGATTAATCAAGAACGCCTGTACCAGGTCATCCTTGCCCCGATCGTCTCCGAGAAGAGTACTTTCATCGCCGACAAGAACGAGCAAGTGGCTTTTCGTGTGACCACTGATGCTACCAAGCCCGAAATCAAGGCTGCTGTTGAAACCCTCTTCAAGGTTCAGGTTGAAAGCGTTCAGGTGTTGAACGTAAAGGGTAAGCAGAAGCGCTTCGGTCGGTTCAACGGGCGTCGCAAGGACTGGAAAAAGGCGTATGTCAGCCTGAAGCCAGGTCAGCAAATCGAATTTGCGGCTGCGGAATAAAGGGATAGGTCATGGCATTGATCAAAGTTAAACCGACGTCGCCAGGCCGTCGCGCAGTCGTCAAGGTTGTAACGTCTGGCCTGCATAAAGGTGCTCCGCACGCTTCGTTGCTGGAAAAGCAGCACAGCACGGCTGGCCGTAACAACAACGGTCATATTACTACCCGTCACAAGGGGGGGGGGCACAAGCATCACTACCGTGTGATCGACTTCCGTCGCAACAAGGACGGTATTCCGGCCAAGGTTGAGCGTATTGAATACGATCCGAACCGCACGGCTCACATTGCCCTGTTGTGCTATGCGGACGGCGAGCGCCGTTACATCATCGCCCCGCGCGGTGTTGCGGTTGGTGCTCAGTTGATGAGCGGGTCCGATGCGCCCATCAAGGCCGGCAATGCGCTTCCGTTGCGCAATATTCCGGTTGGTAGCACGGTGCATTGCGTCGAAATGTTGCCAGGCAAGGGGGCACAGATTGCTCGGTCGGCTGGTACTTCGGTGCAGTTGCTGGCTCGTGAAGGTAGCTACGCCCAGTTGCGTCTGCGTTCGGGTGAAATCCGCAAGGTTCACGTGGATTGCCGCGCAACCGTAGGTGAGGTCGGGCACGAAGAGCATAGCCTGCGCAAGATTGGTAAGGCCGGTGCAAATCGTTGGCGCGGTATTCGTCCGACTGTTCGCGGTACTGCAATGAACCCGATCGATCACCCGCACGGTGGTGGTGAAGGTCGTACCGGTGAAGGTCGTGTGCCTGTTAGTCCGTGGGGTCAGCCGACTAAGGGTTATCGCACCCGCAACAACAAGCGCACTGACAATATGATCGTCCGTCGTCGCTTTTCGAACAAAGGGTAATTGAGCTATGGCACGTTCTATTAAGAAGGGTCCTTTTGTCGACCAGCATTTGCTCAAGAAGGTTGAGGCTGCGCTTGCCACTAACGACAAGCGTCCGGTCAAGACCTGGTCGCGTCGTTCGACGGTGCTGCCCGAGTTCGTTGGTTTGACGATTGCTGTACACAATGGTCGCCAGCATGTTCCGGTCTATGTGAATGAAAACATGGTCGGTCACAAGCTTGGTGAGTTTTCGCTGACGCGTACCTTCAAGGGGCATGCGGCGGACAAGAAAGCAAAGAGATAAGGTGGCGAAATGAGAGTTTCTGCTGTTTTGAAAAACGCTCGTCTGTCCGCTCAGAAGGCTCGTCTGGTTGCTGATCTGGTCCGCGGCCAGCAAGTCGAGCTGGCACTGAATGTATTGGCATTTACGCCCAAAAAAGGCGCGAAGCTTATTCGAGGCGTCCTCGAGTCGGCTATCGCAAATGCTGAGCACAATGAAGGTGCTGACATCGATGCGTTGAAGATTACGACGATCTACGTCGATAAGGGGCCTAGCCTTAAGCGCTTCGCTGCACGCGCCAAGGGTCGTGGTAACCGCATTGAGAAACAGACGTGTCACATCACGTTGACGGTCGGCGATTAAGGAAGAGGCAATGGGTCAGAAAATTCATCCGACGGGTTTCCGTCTGGCTGTACTGAAAAACTGGTCTTCCAAGTGGTACGCGAACAATCTTAACTTCGCGAACATGCTGAATGAAGACATCAAGGTTCGTCAGTTCCTGAAGTCGAAGCTTGCTCATGCGGCCGTTGGCAAGATCATTATCGAGCGTCCGGCAAAGAACGCACGTATTACCATTCACAGTGCCCGTCCGGGTGTGGTGATTGGCAAGAAGGGCGAAGACATCGAATTGCTGAAGAGCCAGCTGCAGAAGATGATGGGTGTGCCGGTGCACATCAACATCGAGGAAATCCGCAAGCCAGAGCTCGATAGCCAGTTGATCGCCGATAGCATCGCGTCGCAACTTGAAAAGCGCGTGATGTTCCGCCGCGCCATGAAGCGTGCAATGCAAAATGCAATGCGTCTTGGTGCTCAAGGTATCAAGATCATGAGTTCAGGGCGTCTGAATGGTATCGAAATCGCTCGTAGCGAATGGTATCGCGAAGGTCGCGTGCCGCTGCATACGCTGCGTGCCGACATCGATTACGCTACTTCCGAGGCCAAGACCACCTACGGCATCATTGGTATCAAGGTTTGGGTCTACAAGGGTGAGCAACTGGGGCGTGGTGAACAGCCTGCCGCTCAGCCGGTAGAAACCGAGAAGAAGGGCAGAAAGTCGGGGGCTAGAAATGCTGCAGCCTAATCGTACTAAATTCCGCAAGGTTCAGAAGGGCCGTAACACGGGTCTCGCGACTCGTGGTACCAAGGTCGATTTCGGCGAGTTCGGTCTGAAGGCTACTGGCCGTGGTCGGCTGACTGCGCGTCAGATCGAGGCTGCGCGTCGTGCTATGACCCGCCACATCAAGCGTGGTGGTCGTATCTGGATCCGTGTCTTCCCGGATAAACCCATTACCTCCAAGCCCGCAGAAGTGCGTATGGGTAACGGTAAGGGTTCGCCGGAATTCTGGGTGGCTGAAATTCAGCCGGGCAAAGTCTTGTATGAAATGGATGGGGTTAGCGTAGAGTTGGCTCGCGAGGCATTCCGCCTTGCTGCAGCCAAGCTACCGCTGTCTACCACATTCGTACAGCGTCAAGTGGGGCAGTGATGAAAGCGAAAGATCTGCGTAACAAGTCTGTGGATGAGCTGCAGCAAGAGCTTCTCTCGCTGCTCAAAGCTCAGTTCGGTTTGCGCATGCAAGTCGCGACCCAGCAACTCGCCAAGACTAGCGAGTTGCGTAAGGTGCGTCGTGATATCGCGCGCATTCGTACTCTCATCGGCGAGAAGAAGGCTGCCTAATCATGAGCGAAAAAAGTGTCCGCACTCTGACCGGTCGCGTCGTTAGCGACAAGATGGACAAGACGGTTACCGTGCTGGTTGAGCGCCAGGTAAAACACCCGCTCTACGGCAAGGTGATTCGTCGTTCCAAGAAATACCATGCGCACGATGAGAACAATGAATACCGTGAAGGTGATCTTGTTACCATCGAAGAGACCCGCCCCCTGTCGAAAACTAAGGCATGGGTAGTGACTCTGCTGGTAGAAAAAGCTCGCCTAGCTTAATTAGGTAATTAAAGGCCTTGCGCGTTTGGCGCAAGGCCTTTATAATCTCGCACTTTTCGTGTTGCCTTAGAGCGTCCTTCCCCCGAACGGGGTCCAAAACTGGATCGTGTTGGTTTTTCCACTGTAAGGTGGGAGACGGTTTAAGTTGGAGATAAAAAATGATTCAAATGCAGTCCATTTTGGAAGTGGCTGACAATACTGGTGCACGTCGCGTGATGTGCATTAAGGTGTTGGGCGGTTCCAAGCGCCGTTATGCGAGCGTTGGCGACATCATCAAGGTCAGCATCAAAGATGCTGCACCGCGTGGTCGTGTCAAGAAGGGTGATGTGTATAACGCTGTCGTGGTTCGCACCGCGAAGGGTGTTCGTCGCCCCGACGGTTCGTTGATCAAGTTTGATGGCAATGCCGCAGTTCTGTTGAACAACAAGCTGGAGCCGATTGGTACCCGCATCTTTGGGCCAGTTACCCGTGAACTGCGTACCGAGCGATTCATGAAGATCGTTTCGCTGGCGCCGGAAGTTCTGTAAGGAGTGATGATGCGCAAGATTCGTAAAGGTGACGAGATCATCGTCCTGACGGGTAAAGATAAGGGTAAGCGCGGCTCGGTGTTGCGCGTCCTGGTGGATGGTAACGTTGTGGTTGAAGGCATCAATCTGGTGAAAAAACACCAGAAGCCTAACCCTGTTAAGGGTGTGACCGGCGGTATCGTTGAACTGGCAAAGCCGATCGATGTATCGAACGTTGCATTGTTCAATCCGGCCACTCAAAAGGCCGATCGTGTTGGTTTCAAAGTTCTTGAGGACGGCCGCAAGGTTCGCTTCTTCAAATCGAACGGCGAACTGGTAGACGCCTAAGGGGTAATTCATGGCTCGTTTGCGAGAATTTTATGTGAATACCGTTGTGCCCGAACTGACCAAGCAGTTTGGCTACAAATCGGTAATGGAAGTGCCGCGCATTGAAAAAATCACTCTCAATATGGGGGTTGGTGAGGCGGTTGCTGACAAGAAGGTAATGGAATTTGCTGTCGGCGATCTGCAGAAGATTGCTGGTCAAAAGCCTGTCGTTACATTGTCCAAGAAGTCGATCGCGGGTTTTAAGATCCGTGACAATTATCCGGTTGGTTGCAAGGTAACCCTGCGCCGTGACCGTATGTATGAATTCCTGGATCGTCTGGTTTCCGTTGCAATTCCGCGTATTCGCGACTTCCGTGGTGTTTCCGGTAAGTCGTTCGATGGTCGTGGCAATTACAACATCGGTGTGCGTGAACAGATTATCTTCCCGGAAATCGAGTACGACAAGATCGATGCGCTGCGTGGTATGAATATCACTATCACGACGACCGCTAAGACCGACGAAGAAGCGCGCGCCTTGCTTGCCGCGTTCAAATTCCCTTTCAAGAACTGAGGGTAACATGGCAAAGGTTTGTTTGATTAATCGTGAGCAAAAGCGCCGTGACACGGTTGCTAAGTTTGCTGACAAGCGCCAGAAGCTGCTCGCTACCATCAATGATGTGAGCTTGTCTGACGAGGAACGTTTTGCTGCGCGGCTGCAACTGCAAAAGCTGCCCCGTAACGCTAGCCCGGTCCGCCTGCGTAATCGCTGTGCTCTGACCGGTCGTGCTCGCGGCACTTTCCGCAAATTTGGCTTGGGTCGCACCAAGATTCGTGAAATTGCGATGCGCGGTGAAATTCCGGGCGTTGTGAAGGCCAGCTGGTAATAGGAGTTCGATCAAGATGAGTATGCATGATCCTATCGCCGATATGCTGACTCGCATTCGCAATGCACAAAGTGCTGCGAAAGCTGCTGTAAGCATGCCGTCGTCCAAGGTGAAGGTTGCAATTGCCAAGGTTCTGAAGGACGAAGGTTATATCGAAGATTTTCAAGTGGCTGAGCTGGGTGCCGGCAAGGTTCAACTGGAAATCGGGCTGAAGTACTACAGTGGTCAACCCGTAATCGATCGTATCGAGCGTGTGAGCCGCCCAGGTCTGCGCGTCTACAAGGGCGTCGAAGATATTCCTCAAGTTATGAACGGTCTGGGGGTCGCAATTGTGTCGACATCCAGGGGCGTGATGACTGATCGCAAAGCGCGTGCTGCCGGTATCGGCGGTGAGTTGCTGTGCATCGTGGCTTAATGGGGTGACACATGTCTCGTGTAGCTAAGAATCCTGTTGTATTGCCATCGAATGTCGAGGTTAAAGTCGCTGATGGCGAAATCACGGTAAAGGGCCCGCTCGGTACGCTCAAGCGTGCACTTACCGCTGATGTGTCCATTGTGGTCGAAAATGGTTCGGTCAAGTGTACGGCTGCCAGCGAAGCTAAGCAGGCACGTGCCATGTCCGGCACCATGCGCGCGCTGATCGCCAATATGGTGAAGGGTGTGTCGGATGGCTTCGTCCGCAAGCTAAACCTGGTTGGCGTGGGGTATCGTGCCCAAGCTCAAGGTGACGTGCTGAATCTGACGCTTGGTTTCTCTCACCCGGTTGCGCACAAGATGCCTGAAGGCGTCAAGGTCGAGACACCGTCCCAGACAGAAATTCTGATCAAGGGCGTCGACAAGCAGCAAGTTGGTCAGGTTGCCGCTGAAGTTCGTGCATACCGTGCTCCTGAGCCCTATAAGGGTAAGGGTGTGCGTTACGCCGACGAGGTGGTGGTCCTGAAGGAAACCAAGAAGAAATAATTGAGGCTTTACCATGGATAAGAATCAAACTCGCTTGCGCAGAGCACGCAAAACCCGTGCACGCATTGCAGCGCTTGGCATGGTCCGTCTGAGTGTGCATCGCACCAACCAGCATATCTATGCCCAGATCATCGATGAGACCGGCGGCAAGGTGCTCGCCAGCGCATCGTCGCTGGAAGCCGATGTACGCAAGGAAATCGCTAATGGCGGTAACGCCGCTGCTGCTGCCTTCGTTGGCAAGCGCATTGCGGAAAAGGCCAAGGCTGCTGGGGTTGAGAGCGTTGCGTTTGACCGCTCCGGTTTCAAGTACCACGGTCGCGTCAAGGCGTTGGCCGACGCTGCCCGTGAAAACGGCTTGGCATTCTAATCGAGGTTCATAATGGCTAAGAACGAATTGGAAGATCGCACCGACGGCCTTCGCGAGAAGATGGTCACCGTTAATCGGGTGACCAAGGTCGTCAAGGGTGGTCGTATCATGGGCTTCGCTGCGCTGACCGTGGTTGGCGACGGTAGTGGCGGCATCGGCATGGGCAAGGGCAAGGCTAAGGAAGTGCCCGTCGCTGTGCAGAAGGCAATGGACGAGGCTCGCCGTAAGCTTTTCAAGGTACCGTTGAAGAATGGTTCGCTGCACCACACCGTCATTGGCAAGCATGGTGCAACCACCGTGTTCCTGCAGCCCGCTCCGGAAGGTACCGGTATCATCGCCGGTGGTCCGATGCGTGCAGTGTTCGAGGTGATGGGTATCCACAACATCACTGCGAAGTGCCACGGTTCGACTAACCCCTACAACATCGTCCGTGCAACGCTCGATGGCTTGGCAAACATCCGCACGCCGGAACAGGTTGCTGCCAAGCGTGGCAAGACTGTTGAAGAGATCCTTGGTGAGGTGGCTCATGGCTAACACCGCTAAGCTCAAGATCACTCTGGTGAAGAGCTTGATCGGTCGTCTCGAGTCGCACAAGGCGTGCGCTCGCGGCCTGGGTCTGAAGCGCATGCATCAGACTGTAGAAGTGATCGACACTCCTGAAAACCGCGGCATGATCAATAAGATCAGCTATCTGTTGAAGTGCGAGGCTTAAATGCAACTTAACACGATTAAACCGGCCGACGGCGCTAAGCACGCTAAGCGTCGCGTAGGTCGTGGCATCGGCAGCGGTCTGGGTAAGACTGCTGGCCGTGGTCATAAGGGCCAGAAGTCCCGCTCGGGTGGTTTTCACAAGGTGGGCTTTGAGGGCGGTCAAATGCCGCTGCAACGCCGCCTGCCCAAGCGTGGTTTTGTTTCCCTCAACAAGGGGCTGAATCAGGAAGTGACGCTGTCCGAACTGAACAAGCTGCCTGTTGACGAGATTGAACCTTTGACATTGCTGCAGGCTGGGCTGGTTACCGCACATGCCCGCACCGTCAAGGTCATTCTGTCGGGTAAGGTGGAGCGTGCGTTGAAGCTGCGTGGCCTGATGGTTACTGCAGGGGCTCGCGCCGCCATCGAAGCTGCTGGTGGTTCGATCGCTGAATAAGGCAAATCGCTGTGTCTAATTCGATTGTAGGTTCGGTAGACAAATTCGGCGATCTCAAGAAGCGCCTCTGGTTCTTGCTAGGGGCGCTTATTGTGTATCGTATCGGCGCACATATTCCTGTGCCTGGTATTGATCCGGATGCGTTGGCAAAGCTATTTAGTTCGTCGCAGACTGGTCTGCTGGACATGTTCAACATGTTCTCGGGCGGTGCGCTGAGTCGCTTCACCGTTTTTGCCATCGGGATCATGCCGTATATTTCGGCGTCCATCATTATTCAACTGGCTTCTGAGATTTTGCCTCAGTTGAAACAGTTGAAGAAGGAGGGCGAGGCCGGTAGGCGCAAGATCACCAAGTACACCCGTTATGGCACGGTGTTGTTGGCCACGTTCCAGAGTTTCGGGATTGCCGTCATGCTGTTCCGTCAACCTGGCTTGGTCCTGACCGGCCAGGCTGAGTTCTATTTCACGACCGTGGTTACCTTGGTCACCGGCACCATGTTTCTCATGTGGCTCGGTGAACAGATTACGGAGCGTGGCATTGGGAACGGTATTTCGCTGATTATCTGCGCGGGTATTGCCGCTGGTGTGCCTGCCGCAATTGGCAAAACCTTGGCGCTGGCAAATCAAGGGTCATTGTCGATCCCGTTTGTTCTGATGCTCTTTATCGGCGTTGCTCTGGTAACGGCCTTGGTTGTGTTTGTCGAGCGTGGTCAACGCAAAATTCTTGTCAACTATGCTAAACGCCAGGTTGGTAACCGAATCATGCAGGGGCAGAGCACTCACTTGCCGTTGAAGCTGAATATCGCCGGGGTTATTCCTCCGATTTTTGCTTCGAGCATTATTTTGTTCCCTGCCACGGTTGCAGGCTGGTTCGGCAATAGCGACAAGCTGCACTGGCTCAAGGACATCGGCGATGCCTTGCATCCTGGTCAACCTGTGTATGTGTTGCTTTACGCTGCGGCTATTATTTTCTTCTGCTTCTTCTATACCGCCCTGGTGTTCAACCCCAAGGAGACGGCGGAGAACCTGAAGAAAAGCGGTGCTTTTGTACCGGGTATTCGGCCAGGGGAGCAGACGTCCCGTTATATCGAACGCATCATCACGCGCCTGACCTTGATTGGCGCGCTGTATATTAGCGTAGTGTGTCTGCTTCCCGAGTTTTTGATTGTCAAATGGAATGTGCCTTTCTATTTCGGCGGCACGTCCCTGCTGATCATCGTGGTAGTGACGATGGACTTCATGGCCCAAGTGCAGTCCTACATCCTGTCACAGCAGTACGAGAGTCTACTTAAGAAGTCCAACTTCAAGGGCGGTTTGTCCGCACGTTGAGCTGAACAAGATCTCGAGATGGCAAAAGAAGACACGATTCAAATGCAGGGTGAAATCCTGGAAACCCTGCCAAACGCGACGTTCCGGGTAAAGTTGGAAAATGGTCATGTGGTGTTGGGCCACATCTCCGGCAAGATGCGCATGCACTACATCCGCATCCTACCCGGAGACAAAGTGACGGTTGAACTGACACCTTATGATCTGTCGCGTGCTCGTATCGTGTTCCGGGCGAAGTAGACCGGAATACAGGCTAACTTGCTTCAAGTAGGAAAGGAACCAAGATGAAGGTACAACCTTCGGTAAAGCGGATCTGCCGTCAATGCAAGATGATCCGTCGTAAGGGCGTGCTGCGCGTGATCTGCAACGATCCGCGCCACAAACAGCGCCAGGGTTGATTGACGCTGTCAATCGCCAGCGCTACAATTGCAAACTTTTTTGTAGTGGGGTAAATAGATGGCCCGTATTGCAGGGGTTAACATCCCTAATCATCAACATGCGGAAATCGCCCTGACCGCCATTTATGGTATCGGTCGTACTCGTGCGCAAATCATTTGCGACGCCACGGGTATTGCACGTAATACCAAAATGAAGGATCTGAACGATGCCGACATGGATAAACTCCGTGACGAAGTGGCGAAGTTCACCGTAGAAGGTGATCTGCGTCGTGAAATCACGATGAACATCAAGCGCCTGATGGACCTCGGTTGTTACCGTGGTTTGCGTCATCGCCGTGGTTTGCCGGCCCGTGGCCAGCGTACCCGTACCAATGCACGTACTCGCAAGGGTCCGCGCAAGGCGATCGCAGGCAAGAAGTAATCGACTCGTCAAAGTCTAAGGATTAAGTAATGGCTAAAGCATCTACTGCCCGTGTGCGTAAGAAGGTGAAGAAGAGTGTGTCCGAGGGTATCGTCCACGTTCACGCTTCCTTCAATAACACCATCGTTACCATCACGGACCGTCAAGGCAACGCCCTGAGTTGGGCGACCTCGGGCGGTGCTGGTTTTAAAGGTTCTCGTAAATCCACACCGTTTGCCGCACAGGTTGCCGCGGAAGCCGCAGGCAAGGTTGCTCAGGAATACGGTGTCAAGAATCTGGAAGTGAGAATCAAAGGGCCAGGGCCTGGTCGCGAATCTGCTGTTCGCGCCTTGAACGCACTCGGTTTCAAGATTACCAGCATTTCCGACGTTACGCCGGTTCCGCACAATGGCTGCCGTCCTCCCAAGAAGCGTCGCATTTAATATCGGAGAACTATTGTGGCTCGTTATATCGGACCGAAATGTAAGCTGTCGCGTCGTGAAGGCACCGACCTCTTTCTGAAGAGTGCACGTCGTGCCCTGGATACCAAGTGCAAGATGGACTCGGTGCCTGGTCAACATGGCCAGAAGAATGCCCGTCTGTCTGACTACGGCGTTCACCTGCGTGAAAAGCAAAAGATTCGTCGCATCTACGGCGTGCTTGAGCGCCAGTTCCGCAATTATTTCGCGGAAGCAGAGCGTCGCAAGGGCTCGACCGGTGAGAACCTGTTGAAGCTGTTGGAATGCCGTCTCGACAACGTCGTGTATCGCATGGGTTTTGGTTCCACCCGTGCTGAGGCACGCCAGTTGGTTAGCCATAAGTCGATCGTTGTCAATGGTGGCACCGTCAATATTCCTTCCTACCAAGTGAAGGCTGGCGATGTGGTTACCATTCGCGAAAAGGCTAAGAAGCAAGTGCGCATCCAGGAAGCGCTTGCATTGGCTGAACAAATCGGCTTCCCTGGCTGGGTGCAGGTAGATTCGAAGAAGATGGAAGGCGTTTTCAAGTCGGCACCTGAGCGTGCGGACCTCGCCGGCGACATCAACGAAGCTCTCGTTGTTGAATTCTACTCGAAGTAACCTGTGACCAAGTAAGGAAGGGTTATGCAAAGCAGTGCTACTGAATTTCTGAAGCCGCGTATCGTCGATGTCCAAAACGTGTCGCCGTTCCAGGCTCGCGTGGTGATGGAGCCGTTTGAACGTGGCTACGGCCATACGCTTGGCAATGCGCTGCGTCGGGTACTGCTGTCGTCGATGCCGGGTTTTGCGCCGACTGAAGTGAAGATTGAGGGTGTGCTGCACGAGTACTCCGCACTGGACGGTGTTCGTGAGGATGTCGTAGACATTCTGTTGAACCTGAAAGGTGTTGTACTCAAGCTGCACAACCGCACGTCGGCCCTGCTGTCCTTGAAAAAGGACGGCGAAGGCGTAGTGACGGCTGCGGACATCGAAACGACGCATGACGTGGAAATCCTGAATCCGGAACACGTTATTGCCAACCTGTCGACGGGCGGTAAGCTGGACATGGAAATCAAGGTCGAACAAGGCCGTGGTTACGTTCCTGCTACTGTTCGCGCCAAGGATGATGAAACTCGTTCGATTGGCAGCATTTTGCTGGACGCATCGTTCAGCCCGGTTCGCCGGGTTAGCTTTGCGGTGGAAAGCGCCCGTGTAGAACAGCGTACGGATTTGGACAAGCTGGTTATCGATATCGAAACCAATGGCGTTATCGAGCCGGAGGAAGCTGTGCGTTTTGCCGCACGCACTCTGGTTGACCAACTTTCCGTGTTTGCTGACCTCAAGGGTACCGCAGTTGAAGTTGAGGAGCCTCGCGCACCGCAGATCGATCCGATCCTGCTGCGTCCGGTGGATGATCTCGAGCTGACTGTGCGTTCCGCAAATTGCCTGAAGGCCGAAAACATTTATTACATCGGTGACCTGATCCAGCGCACCGAAACCGAACTGTTGAAGACGCCGAACCTCGGTCGTAAGTCGCTCAACGAGATCAAGGAAGTGCTTGCTTCCAAGGGTCTGACGCTCGGTATGAAGCTGGAAAACTGGCCGCCTGTCGGTTTGGAAAAACCGTAAGCATAAGGATAAACGATCATGCGTCATCGTTTGAGCAATCGTAAACTCAATCGTACGTCCAGCCACCGGCTGGCACTGCTGCGCAATCTTGCGAACGCGCTGCTGAAAGAAGAAGTGATCAAGACCACTCTGCCCAAGGCCAAGGAATTGCGCCGCGTGGCTGAGCCCCTGATCACCCTGGGCAAGAAGCCTTCGCTGGCTAACCGCCGTCTGGCATTTGACCGTACTCGCGATCGCGATGTTGTGGTTAAGCTGTTCGACGTGCTGGGCCCGCGCTTTGCCAACCGTAACGGTGGCTACCTGCGCATCCTGAAGTGCGGCTTCCGTCAGGGTGACAATGCCCCGATGGCATTCGTCGAGCTGCTGGATCGTCCGGACGCAAGCGAGGCAGCCGCAGCGGAATAAGCTGTCGTCAGTCAAACAAAAAGGCCAACCTTTTAGGTTGGCCTTTTTGTTTGTGTTTGCAGACTAGAAACTAATCGAGCGGGAGGGCCGTGGGGGTGACCTGGATGACTTCCTCCAGGGTCGTGAGGCCAGCGGCAATCTTTTGTGCCCCTGTGATCCGGAGTGGTTTCATGCCGCTGCGCACGCTTTGCTGTCGCAGTTCGGCGACATCCGTGTCCTTGGCGATCAATTTCCTCAGGGCAGGGGTAACGGTCAGCATTTCATAAATGCCTGTTCGTCCATAGTAGCCCGTCATGCGGCACTCCAGGCAGCCCGTCGGGCGGTAAATCGCTGCAGGCTTGGCTGCGCGCCATGGCTGAACCAGTTGCTGCCAGCTTTCATCGTCGACGCTGATCTGTGCCTTGCAGTGTGGGCATAGGGTGCGCAGTAGCCGCTGTGCGACGACACCGAGCAGGGTGGCGTTGAGCAGGTAGGGTGGGACGCCAATTTCCATCAGCCGCGTGATGGCGGATGGCGCATCGTTGGTGTGCAGTGTCGAGAGCACCAAGTGCCCCGTCAACGCCGCTTGAATCGCCATTTCCGCTGTTTCGCGGTCACGAATCTCACCGATCATGATGATGTCCGGATCCTGGCGCAGCAGCGTGCGAACCCCTTCGGCAAAGCTGATGCCGATCTGTGGCTGCACCTGCATCTGGTTCAGTTGTGGCATCACCATCTCGATCGGGTCTTCGACGGTACAGACGTTGACCTCCGGTTGAGCGAGCTGCCGCATCGTCGTGTACAGCGTGGTGGTTTTGCCGGAACCGGTCGGACCGGTAAGCAGCACGATGCCATTGGGTTGGCTGATCAGGCCGTTCCAGACCTGGACCTCGTCATCGGTGAAGCCCAGTTCCCTGAACGACTTGACCAGCACGTCAGGGTCGAAAATCCGCATCACCAACTTTTCGCCGAACGCCGTCGGCATGGTGGAGAGGCGCAGCTCGACTTCTTCGCCGTCGGGGGTCTTGGTCTTGATTCGGCCGTCCTGCGGCCGCCGCTTCTCGACGATGTCCATGCGACCCAATAGCTTGATGCGGCTGACGACCGCGTTCATCACCGAGGGCGGGATCTGGTAGACGAAGTGCATGACACCGTCGATGCGAAAGCGCACGTTCCCGTACTCCCGCCTGGGTTCCAGATGAATGTCGCTGGCGCGCTGTTCGTAGGCGTATTGAAACAACCAGTCAACGATATGAACGATGTGCTGGTCGTTGGCATCGAGCGAGCTGCTGCGGCCGAGTTCCACGAGCTGTTCGAAACTGGTGACGCCGACATCCGCGCCCGAGTGTGTCTTGCTGGCCCCTTTGAGTGATCGGTTCAGGCTGTAGAACTCTGCCATATAGCGCACGATATCGTGCGGGTTGGCAATCACACGGCGGATGCGTTGTGTGATGGCCTGTTGAAGCGAGCGCTCCCAGTCGCGATCGAATGGGTTGGACGTCGCCACGGTCAGCTCCGTGCTGCTGACCGCGATCGGCAGGATCTTGTAGCGTGTGGCATAGGCATGCGATACCACCGCGCATACCGAGGGCACGTCTATCTTTAGCGGATCGATATGGATATAGGACAGGCCCGTCTTGTTGGCGAGCCATTGCATCAATACGTCGAGTGTCAGGGGGCGACTGGGCGTTTCGGTGGACTGCCAGCGCTGATCGGCGATCAGGACGAGTGGGTGAGCTTCGGCTCGTTCCCGGGTCCTGCTGCCGGTATACATGTTTTCGGCATCGGTCCGACTGACCATGCCATCCTTGACGAGTTCGGCGAGCGTATTCTTGAGGTCGAAAGTGATGTCTTGCATGAGGCCATACAGATGCGCGTGGATGGATGACTATAGCGGGATGTGTGGCGCGCTACAACGGCCCAGCCGGGCTGATGCTCAGGCGGTATCTAGCAGGGGGAGCCAGCGCGCCGCGGGTGGCCAGCCATACCAACTGGCACCTTGAGCGGCAAAGAGGGTGCTGCGCAACAGGTGCAGGCGAGCATCGGCTGGCGACATATGTAGGAGTTCGGTGATGGCCTTGTAGTCGTCCGGCAGCGCCGCATCGCGCCAGCCATCGGCCGAGTGACGGGCCAGCGAGACCGCGAGCTTCACCGTGCGCGTACGCGGCTCGTTGGCATGGCGATCGTCTACCAGCGTGGCCAATAGTGCCGGGAGCTTCCATTCGCGTGCTAAGGCCAGCTCAAGCTCTTGCAGCGGGAAGCCCAGCACCTGGCGCTGGGCGTCGGCGCTGCGTAGCCCCGGGTCGCGCGCCTGGCGTTCCCGAATCTCGATCGCGAGGCGCGGCGCTGTAAACCACAGCAGCATTTCGGCGGTGTCGTGCAGGAGCGCGGCGGAGCAGATCTCGTCGACCTCGATGTCATGGCGCAGCGTGGCCCAGTCGCGGGCATAAATGGCCGCGTGATAGGCGCGGCTCATCACACGCATCAACCCTGCCAAGGCGACTGGCTCGTCGCGCAGCCGGTCTTCGACCGAGGCTTGAGCCGCAAAGTGGCGAAAGAATGGTGTCGTGCCGACCATCATCAATGCATGTGCCGTGGTCGTCACATCCGTGTGTTGGCTCTGGCGCCGGCGATCTTGCAGGAAGCGCAGTACCTTGAGAGTCATGAGCGGATCGTGGAGCAGGGCGCGCGCGATGTCGTGGCCGGTAATTTCATCCTCGGCGGCCTGCAAGCGCGCCATTTCCTCGTTGGTGCGGCGGAGCACCGGGATATCGACCTGGGACAGGTATTGGACCCAGGCATCAAAGCTCGAGAGCGGTTCGGTCAGCATCGCCGGCCTATATCAGAGGTGGCTGTAATATCGTTATAGCAGCGCGTGCGGACTTGCATCAGCGCAGCGTCAAGACGATCTTGCCGATGTGCTCGCCGCTCTCCAGTTGCTGGTGGGCTTGCGCCACCCGCTCAAGTGGATGTGTCGCCCAGATCTGTGGCTCGACGGTGCGGTGTTTCAGCAAGGGCCAGACACGTTCATGCAGGGCGTGGGCAATGGTGGCCTTGAAGGCCACGTTGCGGGGCCGCAGCGTCGAGGCGGTGAGGGTGAGGCGACGACGCAGCATCTCCGCCAGATTGACCTCGGTCTTGGCTCCATCAAGAAAGGCGATCAGGCATAGGCGCCCGTCGTCGGCCAGGGTGCGCAGTTCGCGCGGTATATAGCTGCCGCCTACCATGTCCAGGATCACATCGACGCCACGGCCAGCCGTTGCATCCTTGACGACCCGTTCGAAGTCCGCCTGCCGGTAGTTGACTGCACGGCGGGCCCCCAGTGCTTCACATGCATGGCATTTCTCGTCGCTGCCTGCCGTGGCGTAGACCTCATGACCAAATGCCGTGGCGAGCTGGATCGCAGCCGTACCGATGCCGCTGGCGCCGCCTTGCACCAACAGCGACTCGCCCGGTGCGATCGCCGCGCGCATGAAAACGTTGCTCCAGACGGTGAACAGTGCTTCGGGCAACGAGGCCGCCTCCACCAGGCTCCAGCCATCCGGCACCGGCAGGCAGAGCGCTGCCGGGGCCACGCAATAGTCGGCGTAGCCACCGCCTTGCAACAGTGCGCAAACCCGGTCGCCGATCGCTACATCGCCCACACCCTGGCCGATTGCAACCACGGTGCCCGCCACCTCCAGCCCGAGGATGTCGGAGGCGCCTGGCGGCG
Organism: Chitinivorax sp. PXF-14; assembly: GCF_040812015.1. Taxonomy (NCBI): domain Bacteria; kingdom Pseudomonadati; phylum Pseudomonadota; class Betaproteobacteria; genus Chitinivorax; species Chitinivorax sp. PXF-14. The sequence goes on from NZ_JBFNXJ010000006.1 coordinate 205,778, forward strand.
GCGGATAGCTGCCTTGCCGCTGGAAGAGGTCCAGCCGATTGAGACCGCTGGCTGCGACCTCGATCAGCACTTCGCCCGGCCCAGGCCGGGGCACTGGTGCGGCTTCGACACGCAGCACGCTGGCGTCGCCCGGCTCGCTTGCGCGAACCGCTCGCATGGTGGTGGGGATGGCGTGCATTTCGTTGCTCCTGTTGTCAACGGCTGTGAGGAGGCCATCAGCCTGGCTGAGTATCCCGTGGGCGGCTCAGCAAGGCGCATGAATGACGTAAACGTCGAAACGCGTGCTTTGCCCCATGATCTGCGTCGCGGGCTTGGGGCCGTCAATGATCTCCGCCAGCCGTGGCCGCTTCACGATGACGCGTCGCTTCGCCGTGGCAAGGGCGCCTAGCAGTAAGGTCGGCGCGTCAAGATCATCACCGATCAGCAGCTGGAAGGCCTGCATTTCCTTTTTTGCCAGGGCGGCCTTGCCCCGATCGGGAAACATCGGGTCGACGACGATCACATCCGGGCGTTCTGCTTCCGGCAGGCCATCGAGCCAGGATGTCGCCTCGGTACGATACAAGGATAGCCTGTCCGCGATCTCCGCTGTGTCGGCATCCGCGCGCGCGCGCGCCAGGCCGTCGCGCAGCAGGGCATAGGCGATGGGGGAGCGCTCGAGCATACGCACGCGGCACCCCAGGCTGGCCAGCACAAACGCATCCCGGCCCAGGCCGGCGGTGGCGTCGACGACGTCCGGAAAATAGTCGCCTTTGAGGCCCGCTGCCTTGGGCAGCAACTGGCCGCGGCCGCCGCCGAACTTGCGGCGATGGGCATTGGCGCCTTCGACAAAATCGACGTAGATGGGGCCTGGCGCGCCTTTGCCCAGGCTGCGCAGCTCCAGGCGGGTATCGGTCAGGGTGAGTGCGTAGGGGCAGCCTGGCGGCGGCGCGTCGAGGCAGGGCAGGGCCAGCTCGTCGGCCAGCGCCTGCGCTTGCGGCGCGAGATGCGGGCCGACATGGGTAACGACGATAGGGGGCATTGCGGTCATCGAGAGGACGAATGGCGCGATGATACCCCGAGGCCGGGGGCGATGCCCTGAAAACGACGGGTCAAGGGCGGTTGGCGGTGGCTACATGCAAGCGCGGTATACCTCGGCGACCGATACCTTGTGCTGCCGCGCCAGCTCCATGCCGTTGGCCGACATCGGTGTCATGCCGTGGGCGATTGCCAGCTCATGGAGCTCGTCGGCGGAGGTTTCGGCGTGAATGTGGTTGCGCAGGGCATCGTCAACCGTCAGCAGTTCGTACACCGCCTGGCGGCCGGCAAAGCCGGTGCCGTGGCAGAGATCACAGCCTTGCCCGGCAACGAACTGCTCGTCCGGCCCGATCTGCAGGTGCTCGCGCATCAGCGGCGGGACATCCTCGGGGCCGAGGCAATGCGGGCAGTTCAGGCGGACCAGGCGCTGTGCCATGACGCCGATCAGCGCTGCGCGGATCATGTAAGGTTCCACGCCGATTTCCATCAGGCGCACGATGGAACTCGCGGCATCGTTGGTATGCAGGGTGGACAGCACCAGATGGCCCGTCAAGGCGCTTTCGACCGCGATCTTGCAGGTTTCGCCGTCGCGCATCTCGCCGATCATCACCGTATCCGGGTCGTGGCGCAGGATGGCGCGCAGCGCGCGGGCGAAGCTATAGCCGATATTGGGCATGACCTCGATCTGGCGCACGCCGGGCATGTCGTATTCGACCGGGTCCTCGACCGTGATGATGTTGCTGTTGGTCTTGTAGATTTCCTGCAGGGCGGCATACAGCGTCGTCGACTTGCCCGAGCCGGTTGGGCCGGTAACCAGTAGGATGCCGTGCGAGCGGTTGAGGGTGTTGAGCAGCCGCGCCTCGTCCTCTGCCTTCAGGCCAAGCTCATGCACGCTGCGCATGCCCTGGTTCTTGTTGAGCACACGAATGACCACGCTCTCGCCGTTGTGCACCGGGATGATTGAGACGCGCAGGTCGACGTTATTGCCGTTTGCATTGAAACGGACTCGCCCATCCTGCGGCAGCCGCCGTTCTGCGATGTTCAGGCTGGCCAGAATCTTGATGCGGCTGACCAGTGCCGACAGGACGGACTTGGGAAACTGCCTGGCCTTGACCAGCGTGCCGTCGATTCGGTAGAGCAGCTCGATCTGGCTGTGCTCGGGGCGCAGGTGGATATCCGAGGCTTTCTGCTGGATGCCGTGGTACAGGATGGAGTCGACCAGCTTGACGATGGGCTGCTGCTGGGCCGCCAGCTCGGCCTCGCGTGCCCAGGCCTGGTCGTTATCGGCCTCGTCCCGCTGCGCCTCGAACTGCGACAGGTTGAAGTTTTCCGCGAGCCCCTGATAGTCCCGGCCCAGGGCTGTTTCGAGGTCGTGGTTGCTGACGATGGTCTGGACGATGCGACGCTGTGTGGCGAAACGCAGGGCATCGACCGTTTCGCTTGGCAGGATGTGGTCTGACGCGACGACCAGCGAATCCTCGAACACCATCAAGGGCAGCACACGATAACGCTGGATCAGGCCGTCGCCCAGCAGGGGCGCGGCGGCAGGGTCGACGTCGAAATCCTTGAGGGCCACGCGCGGCACGTCGAGAGCCTCGACCAGCGCGACATCGAGATCGTTCTGGCTCAGCGAGCCGCTGGTGACGAGGATGTCGCCGAGCTTCTTGCCTCCCAGTTTCTTTTGCATGCCGAGCGCCAAGGTCAGGCGCTCCGGGCTGACCAGGTTGGCCTGCAGCAGATGCTGCCCGAGCGGCCTGTGGCCGCGTCCGCCGCGCATGGCCAGCAGACCGCACAGTTCGGCGCGGTTATGGGCCTGTTTCAGGCAGGGGTGCTGGTCCAGGGTTGTATCCATCTCGTGCACCAAAAATATTCGTTATATCGAATGTTAGTGGCTGCTGCGCAATGTGGGGATTGCATATTTCAATACTCGATGAGGGTGTCGATAGGCAAAGGCTTTGCAATGCCGTAACCCTGCGCAAAGTCCACGCCGATGCTCTGCAGGCGGGCGAGAATGCCGTCGTTCTCGACAAACTCGGCGATGGTCTTGAGACCCATCACGTGGCCGATGCTGTTGATGGCTTCCACCATCGCCGTGTCGATCGGGTCCTGCAGCATGTCCTTGACGAAGCCCCCGTCGATTTTTAGATAGTCGACCGGCAGGTGCTTGAGATAGCCGAAGCTCGACATGCCGCTGCCAAAGTCGTCCAGTGCAAACCGGCAGCCGAGCGACTTCAGCTCGCGCACGAACTGCGAGGCACGGTTCAGGTTGGCGATGGCGGCCGTCTCCGTGACCTCGAAGCAGATCATGCCGTGCGGGATGCGATATTCGTCGAACATCGGCTTGAGGATGGCGAGAAAGCCGTCGTCGCCGATCGACGCGCCGGACAGGTTGATGGCGCAGACGGCGATCTTTGGCAGGCGGGTGCGGTTTTCGGCCAGGAAGTCGAACACATGGCGCACGATCCAGCGATCGATGGCCGGCATCAGGTTGTAGCGCTCGGCGGCTGGGATGAAGCTCCCCGGCGGGACGGAATTGCCGGACTCGTCGATCATGCGCACCAGTACCTCGAAATGCGCCCCGTCCTCGGCCGTGCTGATCGGCTCGATGCGCTGGAAATAGAGCTGGAAGCGGTCTTCGTTGAGCGCCTTGTGCAGGCGGCCGACCCATTCCATCTCGCCATGGCGCTGGGCGACCTCGATGTCTTCCGCATGGTGCACATGCACGCGGTTGCGCCCCTTCTCCTTGGCCAGGTAGCAGGCGGTATCGGCCGCGCTCATCAGCGCCGCGTGGTCGAGCTGGCTGCCGGAGAAGCTCACGAGGCCGATGCTGGTGCCCACCGAGAACAGCTTGTCCTCCCAGGCAAAGTGAAAATCGGCGACGACCGCCCGCAGCTGCTCGGCGATGCGCGAGGCGACCGTGGTATTGCAGCGTTCGAGCAATACCGCGAATTCGTCGCCGCCCATGCGGGCGAAGGTGTCGGTCGTGCGCAGCTGCGCGTGCATCAGGCCGGCCAGCTGCTTGAGCAGCTCGTCGCCGGCAATGTGGCCGCAGGTGTCGTTGACGATCTTGAACTGGTCAAGGTCGATGTAGAGCAGGGCGTGGAGGTCGCCCACATGGTGCTGCGTCAGCAGATGCTTCAGCCGATGCTCGAATTCGCGGCGGTTGAGCAGGCCCGTCAGCGCATCGTGCGTGGCCTGGTAGGTGAGCTTGGCCGCCAGCTCGCGCGACTGGCTGACATCGCGGAACACCAGCACGCCGCCGATCAGCTGGCCATTGCGGCCCCGAATCGGCGAGGCACTGCCCTCGATCGCGAATTCCTCGCCATCGAGGCGGATCATCTCGGTGCGCGTGCCGTAGCTGACCGGGTGGCCGGCCTTGAGTGCGGCCAGAATCGGGTCGGGCAGCTGCTCGTGGCTGGATTCATCCACCACCTTGAAGACGAAGGAGGAGGGCTTGCCGATGGCTTCGGCGGCCGACCAGCCCGTCAACTGGATGGCGATCGGGTTGAGGTAGCGGATATTGCCGTCGGTATCGGTGGTGATCACGCCTTCGCCCAGGGACTCCAGCGTGACCTGGGCGCGCTCCTTTTCCTCGAACAACGCCGCCTCGGCCAGCTTGGTGGCGGTGATGTCCCGCCCGGTGCCGCGGTAGCCCTGGAACTGGCCCTGCTCGTCGTAGGAGGGGGTGCCGCTAGTGCTGATGTAGCGAACCTCGCCGCGAGGCATGTTGAAGCGGTAAACGAAATCGCGGAAGGCTAGGCGCTGGCGTACCGCGTGGCGATTGGCCGCTTCCGCCTGTGGGTCGGCCTCGTAGCCTGGCAGTTCCCAGCGGCGGTGGCCCAGCACCTGCTCCGGCTCCAGGCCGAGGAGGTCGAAGGCGCCCCGGGAGAGCTGGGTGATGCGGTATTCGACATCGGCTTCCCAGTGCCAGTCCGACGACAGCTCCGTCAGGTCGCGCACCATCTGCCCGAGGTCGCGCATCGTGCGCTGCTCTATGCGTGCCTTGCTGATGTCGCGCACGAGCTGGATCTCATGGCGCCGCGGGATCTCGTCCAGAGCCTGGGTGCGGATGTCCAGCCAGCGAGCCTCGCCGTTGATGCTCTGTTCGACCTGGAAATCGGCCGCCTGCCCGGAGCTGATGCGGTGCTGCAGCTCCGCCAGGTCGCCTTGCCGCAGCAGGCCCAGCTCGCTCAGCGCCTGCCCGGCGATGCTCTCACCACTCTGGCCGAGCAGTGCGGCGGCAGTCTGGTTGCAGGCTTCGACCTGACCATCGCGATCGACGAGCAGGACTGCGTCTGTGCTGCGGTCGAGCGCGGTCTGTTGCCAGTGCCCCCGCAAGCGCTGCTGCTGCAGCTGGGCGCGCAACTGGGCCGCAGTCTGCTGCGTCGTCAGGTAACGGCGGCGCTGGCGCCCCTGCAGCCAGGCTGTGGCGGCACTGATAACGAGGCCCGCCAGCAGGATCAGCCAGCTTGCCGTATCCGGGCCGCTCGCCAGCGTGACGCATTCGACGCGCCAGGGGCGGCCATGGAGCGCGAACGAGGCCACGCCTAGCGGGGCGCCGCCACGCAGGCCAGGCAGCTCCGGGCTGTGGAAGATGGGAGTCAGGCTGTTGTCGGTAGTCGGCCCGAGTATGCGGATGCCGAGATCGACGCCATGGGCCATGTCGGCGAGCTGATCGTAGCGCTCCGACAGGTCGAGGTTCATCAGCAGCAGGCCTTCCACCTGCGTGGATCGGGCGCCGGACGCGGCGCCATAGGTCAGCGGCAGGCCGATGGAAACCTGCTGTGCGCTCAGTTTATCGAGCCCTTGCCCCTGCGGAAGGGTGAGCGGGCCGTTGCTCAGGTCGGCTGCCCGCAGGCCGCTGCCCGGCGCCAGCAGATCGGTGCCGAGCCGCCGGTCGTGGTTACGTGGCGGCACCAGGTAGGTCAGGATCAGGTAGTCGCGACGGCCAGCCGTCGCCACGAGCTTGACCTCCGGGTAGCCGATGCCGTTGAGCGAGGCATCCTGGCGCATGCTGGCCTCGAGCTGCGGCAGCTCGTCCGTATGGGCCAGCTGCGCATAGCCGACGCTATCGACCTCGGGCAGGCGGTTGCGCAAGCCAAGCTGATGGACCAGGCGATGGAACTCGATGCGGTTGATGCGGCCGTCGGCCGGCATCAGCAGGCGTAGCGAATACAGCACATCGTTGGCGCGTGCCGCGCGGGTCTGCAGCTCGTCCGCGATGCGTACGGCGAGCATCCTGGCGGCCGTCTGCTGGCGGGTATCGATGCCGTGCTGGTATTGCCAGGCGAGCCCCGCGCTGATCATCGCCCCGGTGGCAAAGGTGAGACCTGCCGCCAGGCGCGCCCGAGCCAGCGAAGATCGGTTGTTATTGTTCACTGCTGTCACCGGCAAGGTCATCCGAACACAAGTCTTGTCGATTATAGTTTGGAAAGCGGGAACGTGAGCCCCCGGCGCGGCATTCGGCTACGCGGGGGCAGTCAGGAGGAAGGGATGCGAACATCCGTTTTCAAGGTTTCGGGCATGAGCGGGCCGGAGTGCGTGCGCAGCGTGGTCAACGCGATTCAGGATCTGCCCTGTCTGGGGCTGGTCGAGGTGTCGCTGGAGCGGGCGGAGGCCAGTGTCGAACATGGTGCGATGCTGTCCGAGGACGACATCCGCCAGGCGATTGTCGATGCCGGCTTTGAGGTGGAGTAAGGTGCGGGCAGGTGACTTGCCTGTCGGGCCCGATGGCGTGGTTTGAGGTGCTTGTGGCTGCTTTGGTCAAGGCACCGTTGGTTTGGGTAAATCCAGGCTCGACCGTTCCGTCTGGGCGCCTGCAGCCGTCCCAGATAGGGGCTTGCTGGCTTGGGCAGGCCCAAGCTCAGCCGTTCTGCCTGTGCCGTCCTGCGGATGTCCCAGATAAGAACTTGCTGGCTTGGGTAAACCCAAGCTCAGCAGTTTTAAAAAAATCGCCGGCGGGGCCGGCGAATCAACAGGAAAAGACTCTCTCGAGCCAATGCCGGCGCGGCTTCCAGCCAGGCTGAGCACCGCGCCAGTATTGCCTTACAGGCCGATCACGCCGCCATCATCCTTCTGGATCACGAGGGTGGCCGAGCGTGGGCGGCCGTTGTCGGGCCAGCTGCTGTAGCGGGTGGGGTGCTTCGGGTTATTGAACTCGGTTTTCTCGTCGAGCGGCTCGCCCGGGTGCTGGATGTTGACGAACAGCGTCCTGCCGTCCGGCGTCATGGTGAAGCCGGTCAGCTCGCAGCCCACCGGGCCGGTGAGGAAGCGCTTGACCACGCCATCGGCCGGGTCGACGGCCAGCACCTGGTTGTTGCCGAAATGCTGGTGCTCGGCGCTCCTGGGCGCGTGCTCGGGGTGGAACATGGCGCTGGTCGAGACATCGGTCTCGATCCACAGCACGCCGCGGCGGTCGAAGGCGATGCCGTCGGGTGCGCTGAACAGGTCGCCCTTGATATTGCCCTGGTTGCTGGCGATCTGGCTCGCCGGGTCGCCCGCCATGACGAAGATGTCCCAGTTGAAGCGGGTGTCGGCTGCATCGCTCTCGCTCCAGCGGATGATGTGGCCGTGGGTGTTTTTGGCGCGCGGGTTGGCCTTGTCGGTGGCTTCGCGCTTCGAGTTGTTGGTCAGCGTGCAGTACACCTGCCGGGTCAGCGGGTTGACGGCGATCCATTCGGGGCGGTCCATCTTGGTGGCGCCTGCCGCATCGGCCGCCTGGCGTGTGCGGATGCAGATTTCGCCCTGGTCCTTGAACGCTGCGAGCCTGGGGTTGCCGGTCGTCAGCGGCAGCCATTCGCCCGAGCCGTCGTCGTTGAACTTCGCGACATAGAGCGTGCCACGGTCGAGCAGGTCGAGGTTCTTCTTGCGGTCGGTGGCGTCGTACCTGCCTTCGCTGACGAACTTGTAGATGTATTCGAAGCGCTCGTCGTCACCCATGTAGACCACCACGCGGCCATCGGCCGCCACGGTGACGGCCGCGTTCTCGTGCTTGACGCGGCCCAGCGCGGTGCGCTTGACCGGCATTGCATTCGGCTCGAACGGGTCGATCTCGACCACCCAGCCGAAGCGGTTTGGCTCGTTCGGGTGCAGGCCGGCGTCGAAGCGCAGGTTCAGGCCGCCGGCCTTGGTCCACTCGTAGCCGTTGCCCTTCATGCTGATGCCGTAGCGCTTCTGGTCCGGCGTGATGTCGTCGCTGTAGTTGGTGAAATAGCCGTTAAAATTCTCTTCGCAGGTCAGGTAGGTGCCCCACGGCGTCATGCCATTGGCGCAGTTGCCGAAGGTGCCGAGCACCTCGTCGCCTTGCGGGTTGAATTCCGTCTTGAGCAGCGCATGACCCCTGGCCGGGCCGCTGACGCGGATCGGCGTGTCGGCGGTAATGCGGCGCGCGTACTTCGACGGGCGCTTGACCGACCACTGGCGATTGGCGCCTTGCTGGACCTCGAACACCGAGACGCCGTGCGCATTGATTTCCTTCTGCACCTGCTCCGGCGTGTGGCTGAAGCCGGGCTCGGCCGGATGCAAGAGGCCGCGGTCGATGTATTCGTGGTTGACCGCCATCAGGCCGCTGGCCGAGCTCTGCGAGCCGAACGGCAGCGGGAAGTAGCTCATGCCGTCATGGTGCATGCCAAACTGCAGGCACTGCTCGTTCGCGCTGTTCGATGCATCGGCGATGAAGGCCGGGCTGCCCAGCGTGTCGCCGATCGGGTCGCCCCAGCGGACGAACACATGGGCGCTGTAGCCCTTGGCCACGCGCACGCTATCGGCAAACGAGGCGGCAATCGGCGTGAAACCGAGCGGGGCGCGGCCACCGGCTGCGGCCGGGCCGCTGGCCTCGGTGCTGGCGCAGGCGCTCAGGCCGCCGCCGAAGAAGCCGGCCGCCATCGCCGACAGGCCGCCTTGCAGCAGCTGGCGGCGCGACAGGCGCGCACCGAGCACGGATTCGAAGGTCGGGTTGGCGGATGGGTTCGACAGGCCTTCGTCGTCGATGTCGTATTTGCTCATGGGCGGGTTTCTCTTGATCTGTTGGCGGGTGGGGATGCCCGTCTGGCGGGGCGCTCGGGCGGCAGTGTAGGTGGGGCGTGTTGCGCGAAGATGACAAGTCGCGGCGCTGGCGCGGCGGCGGGGCCGCAGGGCTTGCCGGCTGCGGCCGGTGCCGGCACGGCTGGCTTGCGATCGAGCCGGGCGCCTGGCGGCGCGAGGGGTGCAGCCATGCGAATCCGGTAATCAAGGGGTGCGGCTTGCTGCAAATGCAGCCATCGATCTGCCGTGAGCCCGGCCATGTGCGCGGCGTGTGCGCTGTCGCAGATGTTTCATGGAACGGTAACGTGCGCGAAAAATTCGCCTCGTATTATCCGGGCCGTCCTAACAAAGGAAACACCATGAAACCAACTTTGATTGCGAGCCTGCTCGCCACGGCCTTCGTGCTGGTGGCCTGCAACTCGAACGATAGCGAGCAGACGTCGGCACAACCGAAGAACGTGATCTTCTTCCTGGGTGACGGCATGGGCATCAACACCATGACCGCCTCGCGCATCTACGCCGCTGGCGAAGATGGCGAGCTGACGATGGACACGCTGCCGGAAACCGGCTTCGTGAAAACCTTCTCCAACGACTCGCAGGTGACCGACTCGGCACCGTCGATGTCGGCCTACATGACCGGCGTCAAGATGAACAACGAAGTCATCTCGATGTCGGCCGACACCAAGGCGATCGACCCGAACGTCGCCGCCGGCACCGGCAACTGCGGCACCGGCAACGGCAAGCCGGTCGCCACGATCCTCGAACTCGCGAAGGCCGCCGGCCGCGCGACCGGTGTGGTCACCACCACCCGCGTCACCCACGCCACGCCGGCCGCCACCTATTCGCACGTCTGCCACCGCGATGCCGAGAGCGACATCGCCGCGCAACTGGTGCCGGGCGGCACGGGTTACAACACCGCACTCGGTGACGGCGTCGATGTCGTGTTCGGCGGCGGCAAGCAGTTCTTCACTACCACCGATGCGGGTGGCAAGCGTACCGACAAGCGCGATCTGACGGCAGAGCTGAAGGCCAAGGGCTACAACGTTGCGCTGAGCCGCACCGACTTTGACGCGATCGACCCGGCCAAGGCGGCCAAGGCGGTTGGCCTGTTCACCAGCAGCCACATGAGCTATGACCTCGACCGCGACAACGCCAAGGAACCGAGCCTGTCCGAGATGACGCTGAAGGCGCTCGGCATGCTGCAGAAGAACAGCAAGGGTTACTTCCTGATGGTGGAAGGCGGCCGCATCGACCATGCGCTGCACGAAACCACGGCCAAGAAGGCGCTGCAGGATACCGTCGCTTTCGACAACGCGATCAAGGCCACGATCGACGCGGTGAAGAAGACCGATCCGGAGCTGAAGAACACGCTGATCGTTGTCACCGCCGACCATGACCACACCATCGTGCTCAACGGCTATGCCAAGCGCACCGGCAAGACCACCGCCACCAACCCGGGCGTGCTCGGCCTGCTGCGCAACTACAACGATGGCAGCGTCGCCAAGGACCTGGACGGCAAGCCCTTCACCATCATCGGCTTCGGCAACGGCGAGAACCGCCCGGCCGGCAACCGCGGCGCCTTCGCCGACCTGACCGACGACATCGTCTTCGCCAACACCTACCACCAGGAAGCGGTGATCCGCATGCCGGCAGGTGCCGAAACCCATGGCGGCACCGACGTGTTCATCGGTGCCACGGGCATGGGCGCGGACCAGTTCTCCGGCTTCATGGACAACACCAAGGTGTTCTCGCTGCTGCGCACGGCATCCGGCCTGTAAGCGCCGATTGATAAGGATAGCAATAATGAAACAACGCATGATTGCCGCGAGCCTGCTCGCGCTCGCACTGCCGATGTCGGCCCACGCCGCCGGCGAAGCCAAGAACGTCATCTTCTTCCTCGGCGACGGCATGGGCCCGACCACCGTCACCGCCGCGCGCATCTACAAGTACGGCGAAGCCGGGGCGCTGAACATGGAGCAGCTGGCCCGCACCGCGCGCATCAAGACCTTCTCCAACGACGCGCAGACGACCGACTCAGCACCGTCGATGGCCGCCTACATGACCGGCGTGAAGATGAACAACGAAGTCATCTCGATGTCGAGCGACACCAAGGCCATCGCGCCGACGCTGCCTGCCGGTACCGGTAATTGCGGCGCCGGCAACGGCAAGGCGGTCGACACCATCCTCGAGCTGGCCAAGGCCAAGGGCAAGGCGGTCGGCTCGATCACCACCACCCGCATCACCCACGCCACGCCGGCCGTGACCTACTCGCATGTCTGCCACCGCGATGCCGAGAGCGACATTGCCGTGCAGGCCGTGCCGGGCGGCGCGGGCTATAACGCCGCGCTGAAGGATGGCCTGGATGTGCTGATGGGCGGCGGCAACAAGTTCTTCCTGCCGCCGGCAGCTGGCGGCGTGCGTGTCGATGGCCGCAACCTGGTCGATGAAATGAAGGCCAAGGGCTACGCCTATGCCTCGACCGGCACCGAGCTGAAGGCCGTCGATGCCAAGTCGACCAGCAAGCTGTTCGCGCTGTTCCACAAGGACCACATGGACTACGAGCTGGACCGTGTGAAGAAGAGCCTCGACCAGCCCAGCCTGGCCGACATGACGGTCAAGGCGATCGACGTGCTGAGCAAGAACCCGAACGGCTACTTCCTGATGGTCGAGGGCGGCCGCATCGACCATGCACTGCACGGCACCAACGCCAAGCGCGTGATGGAAGACACGATTGCCTTCGACGACGCCATCAAGGCCGCGCTCGGCAAGGTCGACCTGAGCAACACCCTGGTCGTCTTCACCGCCGACCACGACCACACGATGACGATCAACGGCTACTCGAAGCGCGGCAACCCCATCCTCGACATCTCGCGCAACTACAAAGATGGCCAGCCCGCGAAGGACGCCGACGGCAACACCTACACCACGCTGGTATTCGGCAACGGCCCGAACCGCAAGGACGTGCGCAGCAGCATCGTCTCCGGCGACACCGACAAGACGCAGGCGCTGCACGACGATTACCTGCAGGAAACCGGCGTCCGCCTCTCCAGCGAGACGCACGGCGGCGGCGACGTGATGCTGGGCGCCAGCGGTGCCGGTGCGAAGGGCTTCAAGGGGACGATGGACAACACCAAAGTGTTTGGCCTCCTGAAGTCGGCATTTGGCTTCTAAGCACGGATAGCAACAACAATACCTAGTCGAAGCACTTGAGGCAGTCGTCCGACGACTGCCATCTTTTTTAGGGGAAGCCCATGAAACGCATTCTTCTCGGCCTGGCGCTGGTGCTGGGCGCACCGCAGGCCTTTGCCGCCGCCACGACGGACACCGCCGCCACAATCAGCTACGAGTTCCGCTCCGTCAGCAGCGAAGGCGTCACCAAGGAAACCCGCTTCCAGGAACGCCTGTACCGCGCCGGCAACCAGCTGTGGACCGAACGCGTGCTGCCCAGGCAGGCCGCGCACGACAAGCAGGACAAGGACCACGCCGACCACGAGCACGACCTGGCGCTCGGCGCTGCGGCCAAGTACATCGTCCGCGACGAGCGTGGCCAGCTGAACCTGCAGTTCGTGCGCGTCGAAGACAAGATGATCATCCAGACCGAGCCGCGCGATTACCCTGAAGTCGGTTTCGATGGCTCGTGGGACAGCGCCTACTACCTGATCAACCCGGCGCAGCTGAAAAAGATGCAGAAGCTCGCCGCCAAGGCGCCGGTCGCCAATGCGAGCTGGTACGAGCAGAAGACCAACACCTATGTCCGGCGCGTGCTGTGGGCCGACGACAAGCAGATGCCGCTGCTGATCGAAACCAGCTCGCGCGACGGCAGCCGCTACAGCAAGACCACGATCGCGCCGGAGAGCCTGCCCGCCGCGAACCAGTTGCCGTGGACCCGGCTGGCGAGCTATCAGCGCCGTGCCTACATCGATCTGCTCGATTGATGGGTACCCGCATCGGCCACTGAGAGAAAGCCGCGGCAGCCGCCGCGGCTTTTTTCATGGCATGGGCAGGTGTTCAGTCTTCCTCGACCGTGGCGAACTGCTCGGCCAGATGGTCGATCAGGCTGCGCACCGCCGGGATCAGGCCGCGCCGCGACGGGAAGGCGACGTGGATGATCTCCCGCCGCGGCGCCCAGTCGGGCAGCAAGCGGATCAGGCTGCCGTTCGCCAGCTGCTCGCGCACCATCATCAGCGGCAGCTGGACCACGCCGACCCCCGCGGTGGCCGCCTGGCGCAGCGTCAGCATGTCGGTCGTGACAAAGCGCGGGGAATGGTGCTGGGCGGCCTGCGCCCCGTCGGGGCCGAGCAGCGTCCAGACGTGGCCATCGGCCGGCGGCCCGTAGCCCAGGCTGGGCCACGACACCAGGTCGGCCGGGGTATCCGGCATGCCGTGGCGCGCGAGCAACGCCGGGCTGGCCACCAGGCACTGAGCGGCATAGCCGAGCACGCGCATGGCCAGATCGCTGTCCTGCAGCGGTAGCGGCCGCACGCGCAGCGCCAGGTCGAGCCCCTCGGCGACGACATCGACCGCGCGGTTCAAGACCGAGAGCTGAACATTGACGCTCGGGTAGTGTGCGGCAAAGCCGACCAGCATCAGGCCGACATGGGCGTGCAGCAGCGCGATCGGGCATGACAGCCTGACCGTGCCGCAAGGCTCGGCATGGGTCGATTCGATGATGGTCTGCGCGGCTTCGGCCTCGATCAGCATCGCCTTGCAGCGACCATAGTAGGCCTGCCCCAGCTCGGTGACGGCAAAGCTGCGGCTGGAACGCTGGATCAGTCTGGCCCCGAGCCGTTCTTCCAGCATGGCGATGCGCCGGCTCAGCTTCGACTTGGGCACGCCCAACGCGCGGCCAGCCGGCGCAAAGCCGTGATGGTCGACCACCTGGACGAAATAATAGAGATCATTGAGGTCCTGCTGCATAGCGATGCACCATTACGATGGGTAGGGCGGTGGATGGGACGATGAGGGCTTAATGGCCCGATTTTTGTGCTCATCGTCTCATCTCGTCTGCACGAAAGCCAGACGAGGTGGCGGGGCGGCCGGGCGCAAATGGCTCTGGTGGTCAGGCACAAGGCACCATGCCTGTCAATCGACGCGGCGAGCCAGGCGTGGCGGGCACCTCGCCAGCTACCCTAGGATCAACGTCCGCGCGCTAGGTCGTTCATCAGGCGCTGCCACTCGGGCGAGGCCTGCAGCTCGTTTCTGGCAAACGCCTTGAGCGCCGCAATCTGCTCCGGTGAGATGCTCAGCGACGTCTCGATGCCTTGCAGGTCGGGCAGCTTGGTGTGTGCCTTGGCGGCACCGAGGTTGATTTCGATGACGTAGAAACTGCTGTCCACCGCATAGGTGTCGCCCACCTCGGCGCGGCTCGCCTGCTTGAGCTCCTCCTGCCAGCGCTTGGTCGCGGCACGCAGCTGTTCGACGCTGACGCTCGAATGGAGGTCGATCGGGATATTGATCAAGGCCCTGAGCTGGCGATACAGCCCCGGGGTGTTGGGGTTGTCGTCTTCCGGCAGATCCGGCGCCGTCTGCGCGTTGACGACGATGAACACCCGCTTGCGGATGCCGTGCATATTGGCCGCCCTGGCGGTGCCGATGATGCCGCCGCGTGCCTCGACGATTTCGAGCGGCGTCTTGACCCCGGTGTTGTCCGACAGCCCGCCGTCGAGCAGGTGGACATAGGAGCGGCTGCCCACGCGGCTCTTCAGCGGCAGCGGGGCGCCGTGCCAGGGGCAGTCCTCGGTGTGGTTCCACAGCGTGATCGGCGACAGCACGATGGGCACGGCCATCGAGGCCGCGACGGCCCGCGCCAGCGGAAAGCTGCTGAGGTCGGAGCACAGTAGGTCGAACTGATCCTGGCTGAATTCGAACCGCTCGCCGAGCTTCATCTCGGTGGCGTTGATCAGCAGCATCGGGCGCGACATCGGCAGGTCGCCATAGGTCTTGTCGTGGAAGACCTGCTCGTTCAGCACCTCCTGCAGCATGTCCGCGCGGCCAAAGCGGCGTGAGGTCTGGCGCCACAGCCCGCGTGGCGACAGCAGGCGCCACTGCACCTTTGATTGCAGGTCGGCACCCAGCACCTGGCTCTCGAAATTGGTGAAGGTCTGGTCGCGGTTGAGCGTGTAATAGGCGGCGGTGAGGCTGCCGCCCGACACACCCGTGATGAAATCGACCTCGTCGAGCAGGCGCTTGTCCTTGCCTTCCCAGTGGATCGGGGTGCTGGCCAGCGTTTCGAGTACGCCGTAGGAAAACGCCGCTGCACGATAGCCCCCGCCAGAAAACGACAGCACGATCAGCAGGCTGTCGCTGTTGTCCTCAGTCGCCAGGTTGCGCACCGCGTAGCGCGGCTGAAAGCTGTCGGTATCGAGCGGGCGATTGACGAAGTAGTGCTCACTGGCACAGCCGGCCAGCGCAAACAGCAAGGCAAGCAGGGTCGTCCGGATGGCAACGGTCCTGTAGGACAGATAGCGGGTCAGCATCGGTATTTTTCTACGGAAGAGAGTGGGGCGGGAGTTGCCCCCAGACCGTCTGATTGTAGTCTGCCGCCATCCTGCCCCGAAATAATCGGCAACGCCGCATGTGCCGGTGCACCCGCGGCGTTGCCTGCATGGCGGCTACTTGCCCGATTTCAGCGTGGTGTAACTGGTGATCAGGTTGCGGTAGTCGGGGATATGGTTGGAGAACAGCGTGCCGAGTCCTTCGATGTCGTTGCGCCAGTCGCGATGCAGCTCGCAGGCGACGCCGAACCAGGCCATCAGCTGCGCGCCGGCGGCCGTCATGCGGTCCCAGGCCGACTGGCGCGTGATCTCATTGAACGTGCCGGAGGCATCGGTGACGACAAACACCTCGTAGCCTTCTTCCAGGGCCGACAGCGCCGGGAAGGCCACGCAGACTTCGGTCACCACACCAGCGATGATCAGCTGCTTCTTGCCGGTTGCCTTGATCGCCTTGACGAAGTCCTCGTTGTCCCAGGCGTTGATCTGGCCGGGCCGGGCGATGTAGGGCGCATCGGGGAACATGGCCTTGAGCTCCGGCACCAGCGGGCCATTCGGGCCGTCTTCGAAACTCGTGGTGAGGATGGTCGGCAGCTTGAAATACTTCGCCAGGTCGGCCAGTGCCAGCACGTTGTTCTTGAACTTGTCGGGGTCGATGTCGCGCACCAGCGACAGCAGGCCCGCCTGATGATCCACGAGCAGTACTGCCGCGTTGTTCTTGTCGAGACGAACGTAAGGTTTACCCATGATGCCACTCCTTAGATTGGTGAATTGAACGTCCTTGCCGCACCGGGCGGGCTCATGCACGGCGCCGAGCCCGCTCGCTGCTGGCGGTCA